>JBJMQN010000497.1:0-4029 GCA_045802665.1 Myxococcaceae bacterium
CCAACCCCCGGGTCGGGACAAAAGCCTGAACCAAGTTCTCAACCCGCTCGGGTTGAGCTGCCCGCGCCGCTAAGTGCAGATGATTCGGGCGGGCGCTCGTCCAAGTTGCTCAACCGGACGAGGTTGAGAACTTAGGGTGACCTGAAAACCCCGCACGGGGTCCGCCCCAACGTCCCACCGTTCGGGACGACGTGGTCCTGCGAACCGTGAAGTGACGCGCCGGTTATGTGAACGCGGACCTCCCCGCCACCGGATCGGGAATCGCGCTGAGCGCCTCATCGCTCGTGGTCGAATCGACCCATGAACGGTGGCGCCCACGCGCCGAGCCGATCCCTAAAACGTGACCGCGAAGCTCCCCGCGACTCCACCCGGCACGGGGATCAACGCCGCGCTCGCTCCGATCACCGTGAACCGTTCGTACCTCCCGGGCGGCTCGCCGCTGATGAACAGGTACGCGCTGCCCGCCGCGGCCGCGACTCCGAGCGCCGCGCCCACCCACGTCAGCGTCTGTGCGCTCTCCACCTGTGACTTCAGCGCGCTCGCCTCGGTGCGGTGGTTCACGCCGCCCTCGCTCTCGATTCCGTCGTCGAGCCGCGCCTTGTGAAACGCGAAGGTGCCTGCCTTGTCCGGCGTGCCGTAGAGCGCATCCGCCCTCGAGTTCATGTACGCGGCGGTCCCGACTCCCACGCCTGCAACTCCCGCGAGGACATACGCGCCGAGCCGCATGCGCGAGGCCTTCGTCTCGTACGCCTGAATGAAGTCGTTGCTCGGCACGAGCGTGAGCTGTTCGTCCGTGAGCTGCCCCGGCTGAATGCGGACCTCGCGCTGGCCGGCGACGAAGCCATCCTTCTCCACGACCACCATGTGCGGTCCCGCCGGCAGCTCCAGCCGGCCGGCGAGAGGCGTCGTGCCTCGCACCACGTCGTCGATCTTCACCGTCGCGCCCTGCTCCGACGCGCTGACCATCAACGTGCCGCTGAGTCCCTTCAGCACCGGCGCGGCGAGCTTGATGACCGCGGGCCGGAGCCTGCTCACGAGCTCGCTCTCGGAGGACGCGGTGATCGTGTCCGACGATTCGCGCTTCCCGGACTTCGCCTCCAGCAGCAAGAGCTCCAGCGTGATGCTCCGCGCCTTCCCGGTCCCAACGGCGGAGAGCTTCCCGGACGCGAGGTAGTCCACCGCAAGCATCGCGCCCAGGTCCGCCGGTGCGCCCTCGCCGCTCCCGGTCAGCGCTTGCTGCCGCTGCAGCCCCACCATCTGCCGGACCTGTTCCGCCGAGGTGACCTGAAACACACCGAGCCGCTGAAGCTCGGACGCCAGCACGCCCGAAGTCGCGTCAGCGAGCGGAGTCAAATCCGACGGTGCCGAGACTTCGGTGACCGCGAGCCGGGGCAGCTCCGCCCTGGAGATGGACGCCGCGAGCAACGCCGCACAGAGAAGGAGTCGATTCATCTCAGTAGACCTTTCTCACCAGCGTCTGCCAGCTCGGTGTCGTCCCGCAGCCTTCCGTCCAGGTGATCCACAACGCGTCCGGACCGGAGTCGATCGACGGGCGATCCGCGAGACAGGCCGTGTTCACGTTCATCGCGCCGCCAGTGTTGGGTCCCAGCACGTCGACCCAACTCCCCGCGGTGAGCAGGTCCGTGCGCCGCAGGAAGATTTTCCCCGAGTCGAGCCAGAGCACGTACAGCTCGTCGCCGAGGACCGCCGCATCGAACGACGGATCGCTGTTCGCTGTGTTCACCGGTCCGCCGCCGAGCAGCGAGAACGCGGTGCCATTCCATCGATACGCGAAGAGCTGCCAGCGGCCGTTCAGGTACTCCGCCTGCGTGAGGACCGGCGCGCCCTTGTGAATCCGGATCCGCGGACGGCCGGTGGTGGTGCCACCCTGAGACGCGACGCCCACGTAGGCACCGCTGCTCCCGACGAGCTTGCTGACCTGCATCTGCGGCGGGTTCGCCTGGTTCAGGCAGGCACCGAAGAGGTTCACCCCGTCGCCTGCCGCGGTGAACGTCGCCGGCGAAGACGGATCGCACGTCGAGTCGATCTGGATGAATGGAGACCAGGCGCTCGTGCCGTCGAAGGCGCAGACCCGCAGGCCGTTCGCATAGGCGTAGACTTCCCACAGCGTGCTGCCGTTGGGCCCCAGCTGCGCGGCGTTGAACCCTGGCGGCACCGACTGAAGGGTGGAGCCGACCAGCCTGTGGACCTCGTACTGGCCGGTGACGTTCGGATTGCGCGTCTCGAACCAGAGCCCATTCGCCCACGCGACCTTCGGGCCAAAATCGCCGAAAGACGGATCGCTCGTCACACAGTTGCCGCCGCTCAAAGGAAGCGTGACCGACAGGGTCCCCGCCGTCTCATTCACCGTGAGCGGATAGAGCGACCCCGTCCCGCTGCACCAACCCGTGTCCTGTCGCGTGCCCACCGCGAAGACCCCGATCGGCGTCCACGCGATGTACGGCTGCGTCGAGACCGACGAGGGGCCCACCGTCGTTTCCTGAAACAGCGTCGTCTGAAACGCTCGAGCGGTGAACGTGGAGGCGAAGCCCGTGAGCCCGTTGTGATTGGGCGTGTTGTCGGTGACGGAGTCGACGTGAATCGTGTAGCTGCTGCCGCCGGTCAGCGGTTTGAGCCAGGTCAGCTGCGCGGTGCGCGTCGCGCTGTCGTACGTCACGGCGGACGGCCACACGGTTGAGCCGCTTCCCGTCAGATAGACGTTGTTGGAGTCTTCGACGGTGGAGGGCTCCATGTCCTTGCTGAACTGGAGCTTCGCGAAGAGCGGCGAGCCGAACCCGTTGGTCACCGGATCCAACACCGTCACCGTCGGCGCGATGAGATCCGACACCGTCACCGAGACATCCGCCGTCTGACTCACGCCCGAGACGGTGGCGGTGACGCGGAAGGAGAGCACCGCGGGAGTGCTCGGGGCGGTGAACTGCGCCTGCGCGGCATTCGCTCCCGTCAGCGTCACGACGGGCGTGTTGAGCTGCGTCCAGCTGAAGCTCACCACGTCGTTCGGGTTGCTCGAGGTCGCAGTGGCCTTCAGCGTCACCAGATCTCCGAACGTCGCATTGCCCGAGCTGCGGTTCGGAGCGCTCGCGGACGCATTCACGGCGAGCTGGCTGGAAGACGCCCCGACGGTGATGTCCAACGTCGTGGGAAAGCTCTGAACGAACTCGTCGCGGACAGAGAGCCGCACGGTGCCGACGCCGCTCGCGGAGGGCGCGGTGACGGTGGCGCCGCCATCCGTGAGCGTCGTGACGGTGAGCGCGAGGCCGTTGGGATCGTGGTCCCACGCGTAGGTCAGCGGCAGGTGTGATGGATTCGTGCTCCCCGAGCCGCTGAGCTGCAGGCTCTCTCCCGGCCGGAGCGAGAGCGGCGGCGGTTGATCGATCACCGCTCGCGGGGCAGGAACCACGTCCACGGTCGTCGTGCTGGTGGAGCTCGCGCCCTCCGGATCGGTGACGGTCAACCGGAACGACAGCAGCGCGGCGGTCGGTGGGGCGATGAACGTCGGGTGCGAGGCCACCAGCGAGTCGTTCGGCGCGACGTTCACGCCCGCATCGGAAAGCTCTTCCCACTTGTAGCGGAGCGGCTCGGCTTCCGGATCCACCGAGGCGCTGCCGTTGAGCTGCACCGGATCCTTCGTCCGAGCGACCTGCGGCAGCCCCGCGTTCGCGATCGGCGGCAGGTTCGCGTTCACGCCGCCGTCGCCGTTGGAGCTGCCCGCGTCTGGAACGGGCTGCACGCCGGCATCCACCACCGGCAACGCCGGGTTCTGAGTCATCACCACGTTCGCCAGCACGAGCTGCCCACCGGACGTCACGAGGAGGTTCGGCACCGCGACCGGCGTGTAGAGGTCATGGTGGAAGCTGAGCGTGTAGAGCCCGGGCGCGATGGTCACGAAGCGGAACGCGCCGCTGCCATCGGCGTTCACGGACACCGGCGCACTCTGACCGTCGCTCGCTTCGATCGTCGTGCCCGAGGCGTCCGCGAGCGCTGGAGTGAACGAGACGGTCCCGGAGA
>JBJMQN010000498.1:0-4558 GCA_045802665.1 Myxococcaceae bacterium
CTCGAGGGGAACAAGGCAGGCGAAGTCGGCCGTGGCTTCTCGCTCGTCGCTGCTGAGATGCGCAGGCTCGCCGAGAACGTGCTCACTTCCACCCGCGAGATTGAGCGGCTCATCTCGGAGGTGCGCGACGCCACGAACGCCGCGGTGATGGCCACCGAGGCGGGCGTGAAGGCGACGGATGCCGGCGCTCAGCTCGCCACCCGCGTGTCGTCTCATCTGCAGATGATTCTGGAGCTCGCGCGGCAGACGTCCGACGCGGTGCGGGCGATCTCGCTCGCCACGCAGCAGCAGCAGACCGGAACCGATCAGCTCGCCTCGGCAATGGCGGACATCCTCCACGTCACCGAGCAGTCCGCTCAGGCTTCCCGCCAGATGGCGTCCGCCAACGACGATCTCTCTTCGCTGTCCACTGACCTGACCTCGGTGGTGGCCCGCTTCAAGGTGGACGCCGCCCCATGAATGAACGCGCGATCCAGAGGGCCCTCGAGGGCAAGCGCAGCTGGCTCACCCGTTCGTCCGTCATCTCGGGCAGCGCCGGCGCGGTGCTCGCGTCGATCTACGGCGTCATCACGCTGACGTTCCCGGAAGGGACGATCCCGGTCTTCGCTATGCTGGTGGCCGGCGTCCTCGTCGCCGCGAACGGCGTGGCCGAATACCTCGCGCACCGGAAGCTCCGGACGCTGCGGCAACTCGGCGCTGGCAAGGAGCGCGTCACCGAAGAGAGCGTCACGCAGGCCGCGCGCGAGATCTCGGCCATCCCGGACTTCCTCTTCAAGAACAACCTCGTGAACTGGGCGGTGGGCGTCGCAGCGGTCGCGTTCGGGCTGCGCTTCGTCTCGGCCGTTCCCTGGTCGCTCGTCGGTCGGCTGCTGCTGCTCGGCGTGCTGTTCGGCCCGCTGTCTTCGCTGCTCGCGTACGTGCTGACGCTCATCCGCACGCGCAAGCTCATCGGCGATCTCAACGAGGCGGGCGTCACGTCCTCGCAGCTCATCACCGCCTTGCCCGAGCGCGCGCAGCTCATGCAGCGCCTCCTCGCGTTCATCGCGATCTCCGTCATCGCGACCTTCGTGATGGCGGCGGACGTCTCCAGCACGCTGTCCGAGCGCGGACTCGAGCACGTGGCGAGCCTGCAGGACGGCGCGGCGCAGCTCGCGGCGGCGAACGACATGGCGTCCGATGTGCTGCAGCAGGTGCTCTTGCTCAGCCTCTTCGTGTTCGCGCTGGCGATCATCACCGCGTACTTCGCGGGCAACGCGATCGCGGAGCCGATTCGGAGAGTCGCGAAGGTCGCGGACCGGATCGCGAAGGGCGAGCTCGGCAAGCTGGAGCTGGTCCCGGCAGAGGACGAGATCTGGGCGCTCTCCGCCGCGTTCTCGAAGATGCACGGCTCGCTGGCCGAGGCGCTGGAGAAGCTCAAGCTCGCGGGCATCCGGATCGGCTCCACCACCGAGCAGATCGTCGCGACGTCCTCGCATTACGAGTCCGGCGCGACACAGCAGGCGACGGCGCTCAACGAGACGTCCGCGACGACGGAGGAGCTCGCGCGGTCTGCGCGGCAGATCGCGGAGAACGCGGGATCTGTCTCCGAGATCGCCGCTCGAACGCTGAACGCCGCTCAGACCGGAAGGACCTCCGCCGAAGAGTTCTCCCGAGCGATGGCGCGCGTCCGCCAGGACAACCAGGCGATCTCCGATTCGGTGGTGAAGCTCGCCCGGCGCGTGCAGCAGATCGGCAAGGTCGTGAGCTTCATCAACGGCGTGGCGGACCGGTCGGATCTGCTCGCGCTGAACGCGGAGCTCGAAGGGACGAAGGCGGGCGAAGTGGGGCGCGGCTTCGCGCTGGTCGCAGGCGAGATGCGGCGGCTCGCGGAGAACGTGATCGAGTCCACGCGCGAAATCGAAGAGATCATCGACGAGATCCGCGACGCGACTCAGGCGGCGGTGACGGCGACCGAGGGCGGCGTGCAGGCGACGGAGAAGGGGACCGGCCTCGCGGGAGATGTGTCGAAGAGCCTGGAGTCGATCCTCGAGCTCGCGGAGCGGACGTCAGGCTCGGTGCGGGCGATCTCGCTCGCGACGCAGCAGCAGCAGACCGGCACCGATCAGCTCGCCGAGGCGATGACGGACATTCTCCGGGTGACGCAGCAGAGCCTCGCGTCCACCAAGCAGGTGACGTCCGCCAACAGCGCGCTGGCGATGCTGTCGCGCGAGCTGAAGGCCGCCGTGGACAGGTTCCACCTCGAGGAGCGCAGCTAGAATGGCTCCTGACGCGCGCGAGCGGCTGCTCAAGCAGTTCCGGGATCTGGTCGGTGAGCGCATCGACAAGATCACCAAGTCGCTGATGGAGCTGGAGAGCGGCCCCAACGCCGACGCCGGCAAGCAGGCCTTGCGCGAGCTCCACGGTCTCAAGGGCGAAGCGCGGATGATGGGCTTCGCGGACGTGAACACGGTCGTTCACGAGATGGAGGAGCTCGTCCGCTGCACGCAGAGCATCGGTTTTCAGCTCTCGGGCGGAAGCGCGGACGCGCTGCTGGTGGCGGCGGACGCGGTGATGGTGCTCTCTGGCGCGACGGCCGCTGGCGGCGCTCCCCCCGAGGTCGCGAAGGTCGTCGACTGGCTGAAAACCCGCACCAAAGCGGAGACGCAGGCGCTGGCTGGTGCCGTGGCTCCTGCCGCGGCTCCCGTCGCACAGAAGGCCGCGGAGGACGTGAAGGTCGCGGTGCAGAGCGCGGCAACGCCTGCCGCCGCACCTGCGAAACCCGCCGTCGCTGCAGAGCCCGAAGCGCCGAAGCCCACCGCCCGAGCGCACGATCAGCGCGCCACCGACTCGGTACGAATCGGCCTCTCGACGCTGGAGGCGCTGACGTCGTCGGTGTCGAACCTCGCGCAGATCGCCCGGCGCCGGGAGCTGCAGGCCGTGCAGCGGCTGGAATTGGCGCGGGACCTCGCGCAGATCGCCCGGTCCGCCGAAGACCTCGGGCCTGAGGGCGCGGCGATCGCGGCGCGGCTGACGCGCTCCAAGGAGCTCGCCGCGGCGCTGCACCGCGAAGGCAAGCTCCTCGCCAACGAAGAGACGCGCGATCTCACGTCGCTCGCTGAAGAGATCACCAACCTGCGCATGCTCCCCATGGGGACGCTGCTCGAGCCGTATCCGCGGATGGTGCGGGATCTCGCGCGCGATCTCGGCAAAGAGGTGGAGCTCATCGTCGACGGTGGCGACACGCGCGCGGACAGATCCGTCGTCGAGGCGCTGAGGGATCCGCTGCTGCACCTGGTGCGCAACGCGCTCGATCACGGCCTCGAGCCGAGAGAAGACCGCGTCGCCGCCGGCAAGAGCCCGAAAGGGCACCTCACGCTCCGAGCGGGCCGTGAAGGCGAACGCGTCCTCCTCCGCGTCGAAGACGACGGCCGCGGGCTGGATCCGCAGGCGCTCCGCGAGGCGGCGGTCCGAAGGGCGTGCTGGAGGAGGCCGCAGCGGCCGCGCTGTCCGATGCCGCGGCTCGCGATCTCATCTTCCTTCAGGGCTTCTCCTCGAAGGATGCCGTCACTGACATCTCCGGCCGTGGAGTGGGGCTGGACGTCGTCCGCACCAAGCTGCAGTCGCTCGGCGGCGACGTGGCGGTCACCTCCGTCGTGGGCCAGGGCACGGCCTTCGAGCTGCGCGTTCCGATCTCGCTCACCGTGGCGCCGCTGCTGTTCGTGCAGGCGGGCGACGAGAAGCTGGGCGTGACGGCGACGCACGTGCTGCACGCGCTCAAGGTGGAGACCGAGCAGATCCGCGAGATCGCCGGCCGCCCCGGCTTGAAGGTGCGCGACGAAGTGCTGCCGTTCGCGTCCGTCGCGAGCATCCTGGGCCTCGCGCCGGATCGCGCCGCGAAGGAGGGCGAGCTCGTGTTGCTCGTCCACGCGCAGGGGCTCTCCGCTGCGATCTCGGTAGACCGCGTGCTCGAAGAACGGGTGCAGGCGATCCTGCCGCTGCGTGGATTGCTCGGCCGGTTCAAGCATCTGTCGGGCGCGACGCCGCTGGCGGATGGATCGCTGGCGATGGTGCTGTCCGCCGCGCACCTGATCTCGTCCGCTCGGGGGCTCGCGAACATGAAGGTCGCGCACCTCGCGACCCGTGCTCAGCAGGAGAAGAAGCGCCGGATTCTCGTCGTCGACGACAGCCCGCTCACGCGCGAGCTGATTTCGTCCCTGCTGGAAGCGATGGGCTACGAGATCCTCAACGCGCACGACGGGGCGGACGCGTTCGAAAAGCTCGGCCGCGACGTCGTGGACATGGTGGTGACGGACCTCGAGATGCCGCGGATGGATGGGCTCGAACTGACCCGAAGGCTCAAGGGTCACGCCACGTTGCGGAGCCTCCCGGTGGTGATCGTGACCACTCGCGGCGGGGATGCAGACCGGCGTCGGGGCATGGAGGCGGGCGCGGACGGTTACGTCGCGAAGGGCGATCTGGTGCGGCAGGATCTCGTGGACGTGGTCGCGCGGCTTCTAGGGTAGCTGTGACCCGGTGTGATGCGCAGTGACGGGTCCCGCGCTATATGCTCGGGTGTCCC
>JBJMQN010000499.1:0-5917 GCA_045802665.1 Myxococcaceae bacterium
GATCGTGGCGCAGAGCGTGCCCCAGAGCTGATCGTTGCAGAACGCGGTCGCCGCCTCGAGGAAGGTCTTCGGATCCGAGCTGCCGACCTGCATCTCGGAGAGCACGGTGCACCACGGCTCCTGATGGAACACGCGGTCCGAGGCGTTCGACGGATCCACGTCCGGGATCATCGCGTACGCGAGCTCGCCCGGGCCGGGGTTGCCGACCAGTTTCAGCCCCTTTCGGCCTTCGGTGAACGCCTTCCAGCGCTCCTCGGCGCCCGGGTAGTAGGCCTTGCGCATCACGCCCTTCTGGAGGCCGCGCTCGACGCGCTCGAGCAGCGTGCCGCGCGCCTGCCACTCCTTGCCGGTGATGAGCAGCTTGGCGGAGTTGCAGTTGAAGGACGCGTTGTTCACGACCATCCCGGCGATGTTGTCCGCCTGGAAGCCGAGCTCGCCGTCGTCGTACGGGCCCGGCACCACGATGACCGGCGTGATGTTGCCGAGCTCCGAGCTGATCGCCTTCTTGAGCAGCGGCTCGTTGCGCGCCTTGCGAGCGTCGCGGTCCGGCCCCGGAGGACCCCAGACCATCGCGTCGTGCGTCTTGTCCGAGCCGGTGATGTGGATCTCATCCACCGCCGCGTGGTTCACGAGGTAGCTGCCCTCGTCCGCGCCGCCGTAGACCACCGCGAGGAAGCCCCGGTCGATGGCGGGCTTGAACGCGCGTTCGATGAACGGCCCGACGTAGGCGTTCACCGGGTTCATCTTGAGCACGCAGGTGGTGCCCTCGTTGAACATCTTGGTGATGCAGTCGGTGGGCGGGATGGAGTTCACGTTGCCCGCGCCGAGCACGAGGCAGAGCCGCCCGTCGTGCGGCTTCTTGTAGAAGCTGGCCTGGTGCTCCTTCAGGTTGTCCAGGTTCACGCCCGCTTCCATGTGGACGTCCGCGGTGTGCTTCGCGAGCAGCATCGCGTCCAACGAGTTGTGCGGGAACACCTTGATGCTGATCCGCCCGTCGGGGAGCGTGGTCACCCACGACGGATCGATGCGCGGTTGGCCGAACTTCTGAATCTCGCGCAGCGCCTCGATGGTGAGGCGGAGCAGACGGACGGTGACGACGGGCCCTGCGAGCCACTCTTCGCCCGCCGTGGGGCTCTGCGGGTCAATGCCCTTGGCCTTGCACGCCGCGATGACGGACTCCTCGGCGACCTGGCGGTAGCCGTCCAGCATCTGCTCGGCGAGGCGGATGCGCTCTTCGATGGAGAGCTTCGCGAACGCGCGGCTACCCTCCTTGACGCGCTGAACGGCCTGGTCGAGTTGGGAGTGGGCGGTGGGGCTGGGAATCGCGACGGCGACCATGGGGAGCTCCTCTGAAAGACAACGGGCGCGCCTTATAGATCGTTCCCTGCCGGGGCAGAAACCGGCCCGGGAGGCACCGTCACCGCACCGTCACCGGCTGAAGTCGAACCCGGCCCCTGCGCCGGCGTAGACGCCTCGGACGAGGTGGCGGCTCACTGGGGCCTGTGGACTCTCCGTCGGTTCGGGGAAGAACACTGTCCCGCCGTACGCCACGAGGTAGAGGGCGGGCAGCAGCCGGAAGCGGCCCTCGCCCTGAAGCAGATAGCGCGGCTGCTCTTCGAAGCCGGTCACGATGCCGCGGACGGTGGCGGTGGCCTTGCCCTCGAAGAGCGCGAGCTGCAGCGACGCGTCCGCATCGGTCCGGCCCCAGAAGAAGCGTTCGGCGCCCGCGGAGAGCGTGAGCGGCGCAGGAAGCCCCGCGAGCGCAGGCTGAAGCTCCACCTGAAACTCCGCGGCCACGGACCACGAATCTGGAAGCGACTGGGCCGAGACGGGAACGCCGCTGAATCCGACGGAGGCGAACCGCGCGAGCTCGTGGTCCGCGCCGAACATGCCGTGGCGAAACCCGCGCGACTGCTTTCGAAGCTCCAGCTTCGCGCCGATGGGGGATTCGGAGACCTTGCCGTCGAGCAGAACGCCGAGCACCGCGCCGAACCCCGCGTCCGGCCCCGCGATGCGCGTGCCGATGCCAACGACTCCATGCGCCTGCAGAGCTTCCGCCTTGTAGAGCGCCGCCTCGAAGTCGAGCTGCATGAGCCCAATCGAGTCCGTCGCGTAGCCGGCTTTCCCTCCGTCGAACGCCGCCGACAAGGCGAGGCGGAACCGGTCCGCCAGGTCCGGGTTCTGCGAAAAGATGCGCCCGAGGTCCCCCGCCACCTCCGCCGCGAAAAGCCGCGCCGCAAGAACGTCCGAGGCGATGACGTCCACGCGAAGCACCGGCAGCTGGAGCGTGAACCGAGCCCCGGCCGGGTGGTAGTCCGGGCTGAGCGTGTTCGAGTAGCGCGAGACGAGGTGCCCCGCGCCAAGCGTGACGCCCTCCAACGGGCCCGCTTCGATCCGAACCGCGGAAGCGTCCGTGCCGATGCGAAGCTCCCGGAGGATCTGCCCGAAGTCAGAAGGCTCGTCCCAGTCCTGCCGCCGCAGCACATGGCCGAAGTCCTGCGACTTCTGCTCCGGCGGATCGTCGAAGAAGCGAAGGCGAAGCGGCGCGCCGAGCTCGAATCCGAAGTCCTCGCCCCCATCGAAGCCGATCAGCGGCAACGCGACGCCAAAGAAATCGTTGCTGCCCCCGGTGGTGCCGGAGGGAAACGTCATCACCGAGAGCTCAATCGCCGCGCGAAAGTGCGTGGGCGTCGTCGCGCCGGTCTCCGGCAGCGTGGCCGCGGGCGTGGTCGCGGCCTGTGCGAGCACTGAGGCGATCAGAAACGACAACATCACCCCGAACAGTGAGCGACGCAGCCGAGGCCGTCCAGCATCGAGCCGCGCAAAGATTCTGCGTCAGCGCCGGCAATCCGCTGAACGCTCGCCGCTGAACTTTCGACCCGGCCGGCGCCGGGTCACTTCGCGACGGGTCACTTCGGCCGATTCATCCGCTGCGCACTGCCGTTCGCGGCCGTCCAGCCGCTCGTGGCGGGTCTGCGTCTGGGGAGGTTGAACCCCAGGAGCACTTCGCCTGGATCTCTCAGGCACGTCGGGCATTCGGTCCACGACTGCGCGACGAGCAGCTCGTTGCCGAGCGCGGTGTGCGTCATGCTGTCGCCTGCGTCCAGCTCGCAGGTGAAGGTCTTGTTGCCGAACGCATCGAGCTCGTGGAGCACGACGCCGTTGTTGTCCGTGCCCTGGAGCAGCATCGCGTCATCCGCGGTGAGCGCGATGGCGCTGTTCCACCCATACCCCGCCGGCGCGATGCCGGTGCCCCAGCGCGTGCTCCCGGTGTCCGTGTCCACCCGCGTGACGCTGGTGCTGGGCGCGATGTCGCCCGAGGTGACCGCCCAGGCGCTCGCGCCGTGAAGGAGCACGCTGTCCAGCCAGCCCCATGACGGAATGTGAGAGAGCGCTGCGCCTGTGTCGGAGCGCTTCACCTCGCCCGTGCCGGTCACGAGCCGCCCGCCCGAGGCCGCGATGGGCGCACCATCCTGAGTTGGAAACCGGTACAGCTCGTTGCCGGAGCCGCTCAGCGCGACGAGGTAGTTGCCGTCTGATTGCGTGGGCGTCTCGGTGAAGAGCACGCGCCCGGCATCGTCGATGACGGGATTGCTGAGGGACCATGCGCGGCGGTGCCACTGCATGGCGCCGGTGAAGGGATCCATCGCGACGACGAACGCGCCGCGGTTCTCGCTGACGTCGCCTGAATAGCTCCACGCGCTCGCGGCGACGTACAGATGCCCCGCACCGTCGGAGCCCAGCTGGTTGATCTGAAGCATGTCCCGCGTCGCAGGCTGCGTGGTGAGCGGGAAGAAGTGGGGCTCCAGCACGGGCAGCAGGTTCGTCGCGAACACCAGCGCGCCATCCGAGGCTCTGCGGCTCTCCACTTCGCCGTTCTGGAACGCGACGACGATGTTCCCGCCGGAGAGAAGCATTCCCTGCCCCTCGATGCTGAGCGAGCTCAGGATGACCCGGTACCGCACCGTGCCCGTCTTCGTGAGGCTGACGAGCGAGCATCCCCCGTTGCAGTCCAGCAGGTAGCTCTGGTCCAGCGCGTCCAGCACGCCGAAGAACTCGAGGTGGACGACGGGGTGGTACGACCAGCTGGGAGCCAGCTGCGTCGCCGCCGGCTGCACGCAGCTCCCCTGCTGACAGATGCCCGCGCCCTGACAGGGGCTGTCGCCGTTGCAGCTCGTGCCATCGGGGACGGAGCGTTCGACGCAGGCGCCCGCGATGCAGACGTGCGCGGTGGTGCAATCCGCTTCGCCGCAGCGCGTGCCGTCGGGAGCTTCGGCGCTGTTGCACCCGGTCTTCGGATCGCAGAAGCCGGCCTGACACGGATCATTCGTGTCCGAGCACCTCGCCGAGTCATCGAAGTGAACGCAGCCCTGCCCGAGCACGCACGCATCGGAGGTGCAGAGATCGCCATCGTCGCAGCTCTTCGGCACGCCCACGCACGCACCGCCGCGGCACACGCCGCCTGTCACGCAGCTGTTCGCCGCTGCCCCGCACGCGGAGTCGTCAGGCAGCGCGGCTTCGACGCAGGCGCCCTGCTCCGCATCGAAGTGGGATTGTTGGCAGTCGTTGCTCGGCGCGCATTCGGGAGGACGCTTCGCGGTGCCCGTCAGCTGAACGGTTCGCGTGATGTCGTCCGCATCGACGGTCACGGTCGCCGTGAACGCGCCTTCCTCGGAGGGGTTCGCGAACAGCGGCAGGTCCACGCTCGCGCCGCCTTCCAGCTCCAGTGAGCCGGAGGTCTCCAGCGGAGTTGTCGCGGAGATGTGGACGGTGAGCTTCGCTCGGGAGCCGTTGGTGAGGGTCAGCGACGCATGTCTGCCGGTGCCAATCCAGACGGTGCCGAGGTCCACGGACTCTGGCGAGACGTCGAGCTCGGTCTTCACATCCGAGAAACGGAGCGCTCCGCAACCAGCGAGCGTGAGGAGCAGCACAGCGGGGAGCAGTCGCGCGAACATGGGCCGGCTCCCTCGCGCAAACCGGGTGCCAGAGAGATTCGCGTGAAAGATCGGCCGAGTCGCTCGCGCGTGACGGCCGCTCCCTCAGAAATCCGTCACAAAAAAATTGGAGAGGGGTCAAGAACGATGTCTTGCCCCTCTCCGAGTGGTCGACCTTCTGCGTCGCAGCGGGCTGGTGCTCCGGACCGGTTCCGGGAGCACGGAGTCGAATCGCTGCCGCGTCCTGCCTCGAACAGCGCCTTCCGGAAGTCGTCGCCTCACGGCGGGGCCCACGGTGCACGCCTATTGAGATCGAGCTCTGTCTGGTCCGACTGAACGTCGCGCGACGAACCGACGGCCACGAGAGAGCTCGCGGAGGGTTCAGCTCCGGTAGGGCATCCATCCTGAGACCGTCGCCTCGACACCACTGCCCTACGCCCAACAAGGTGAAGACGTGGTCGCATTGGCGCAATGGACAAGGAAGTTCCCTGCCTGCCCGGCTGCTCTTACGGGTTGAATTTCAGATGGGCGACGATGCCCCCGGTCAGGCCGTTCTGCTGCGCGAACTCCGTGGCCTGCCCGACGACCCAGAGGTCGCCACCGTTCTGGCCGTAGATGGCGTTCAGATCGTAGCTGCCGAGCTCCGGTGGGAAGAGCTCGTGCCAGGTCCCATCCGGGCGCCGATGCGCGATGCCGCCTCCGCTCTCGATGCCGAAGACGTGGCCGCCGTCGGAAGACACCCAGAGGTCCCAGACGTCGGTGCCGGGTGAGGTGGGCTCCTCTTCGAGCCCGCCATCTTCCACGAGCCGCAACACGCCCCGGCTCGCACCGCTCACCTGCCGCGACACGTAGACGGCGCCGCCTGCTCCCCCTGCTCCCCCTGCTCCGGAGACGCCGTACAGCGGAGAACCGCTGAACGGATGCTTCACCCAGCCAAACCCGCCATCGTTGCCGAGCTCCCAGGTCCAATACATCGCACCGGC
>JBJMQN010000500.1:0-4267 GCA_045802665.1 Myxococcaceae bacterium
GACCTGGAAGGGACGGTAGAGCTCATTCAGCGTCGGCGCTCGGAACGCGCGGTAGATGGATGCCCGGACCGCCACGGGATCGGTGAGCTGCACGCGCGCGGCGAGGCGGGGGCTCAGCTCGCGTTCGGTCTTCGAGTCGAAGGCGACGTCCGTACCGTCGCCGGTCTGCCGAGCGATCGTCGTGCGGCTGCCGTCGTACGTGGACCAGACGTCTCCTCGAAGCGCGCCGAGGATGTCTATCCGGTTGGTGGGCCGGTAGAGATCCTGAACGAAGAGCCCGCCGAACGATTCGATCCCGCCGCTGCGCCGTTCGCTGAGCGCCCCGGTCTCGAAGAACTCGCGCGCCTCGCCGTTCACGCTGACGAAGTCCGCGCCGGCGCTGATGGAATGCCTGCCGCCCGCCCACCACACGGGTGAGGACCAGACCGCCGCCGCGCCGATGTTGGAGGACGGCGTGTTCTGCGTCGCGGAGAGCGTCTCCGAGCTTCGGTTCGGACCAATGCGGGCGCGCTGCTGCAGAAACCGCTGATTGCCGCTGAAGAGATCCAGGTTCACGGTGCCGAATTCGCCCGCGTTCACGGACGCGCCAAGGCCCAGCTGATTCGTCCACACCTGCGCGGTGGTGAGCGCGGTGCCGCCGTTCTGCGCCTCGTCGAAGCCGCGCGCCCGAAAGTGCAGCGTCACGTTCTCGTCCGTCTGCACTTCCAGCCGAGCGTCGCCGGTCAGATGTCTGCTCGCGGCGGGCCGATCGATGGCGCCGCGCTGATTCGTGGCGACCGGGACGAAGCCCTGGCTTTGAAGCGCATCACCCTCCAGCGCGATCCCGATGCCGCCGAACCGCGCCGCGCCTCTCACCGCGCCATCGGCGGTCCAGAAACTTCCGAACGATCCCTCCGCGTCGAGCGCGCGTTCTTCGATAGGCCTGCTTACGAGCTGAATCACGCCGCCCAGCGCGGAGCTCCCATACTGCGCGGAGCTTCCACCGGGCGCGACCTCCAGCCGCTGGAGCGAAAGCTTCGGCAGCGATCGCCAGTACACCCACCCGCCGAAGGGATCGTTCACCGGCAATCCGTCGAGCAACACGAGTGTGCGGGAGATCGCCGACGGTCCGATGCCGCGCAGGTTCACGCCTTGCGAAGACGGATCCGCGGAGAGGCTCGTCGATCTTCGGAACGTCGCGACGGAGGGGACCGTGCGCAGGACGTTGTCCACGGTCTGGTTCGGCGAACGCTGAAGCTCGCGCCGGGGAATCACCGTCACCGTCGTGGGCGACTCGACGACGGGCCGAGGCGTGCGGACGCCGGTGACGATGGTCTGAAACGCGCGCGGCGCGTCTTCGGGGCGCTCGGGCTTTTGCGCGAGGAGCAGGGAGGCGAGGGCGAGGAGCGCGGGAGTCACTCAGTCCTTGAGCGTATACAGATACGCCGCGATGTCTCGCGCCTGCTCTTCGTTCACGCCGACGTCCGGCATCGCGGTCCCCGGCACCTGCTTGCGCGGGTGCTGAATCCACTGCAGCAGGTTCGGCACCGAATTTTCCTTCTGCCCCGCGAGATAGCTGCGCGCGCCGATGCCGGTCAGGTTTGGGCCCACGGTTCCGTTCGCGTTGGGCACGCCGGGGATGATGTGGCAGGTGCCGCAGCCGAAGTTCTTGAGATGATCTTTCCCGCGGCTCGGATCGCCGCCGGTGAGCCCACCTGTCTCCTTGGCGCTCTGACCCTTCTTGCAGCCGCCGCCCAATGAGAGGAGGGGAACCAGGAGCAGGAGCAGCACAGACTTGTTCGCGCCGAGCTTCACGAGGTCCGCGACGCTCGTGTGGCCCTGCCTGCGTTCAGACTCGCCCATCCACGCGGCGAAGAGCGCGAGCCCGATCAGGATGAAGATCGTCCCCGCCGGCACCCACATGATCACGCCCGCCAGCTGCTGATCCGCGAGCGCCGAATGGCCAATCCCCTCGGATGGCCCGGTGTAATCCGGGTACCAGACGCTCCGCGCGAAGGTGATCAGCGCGCCGAGCAGGCCCGTGTGAAGCCCCGTGAAGAAGACGTAGAAGACGGCGAGCCCGTAGCCCACTCGGCCGTAGCGCCCGTGCACCAGCGCCCAGAAGAAGAGCGCGGCGGTGATGAAGAACATGGCGTGCTGGACCGCGTGGATCGCGTCGTTGCGCAGGGCGGCCTGAAACAGTGCGGGGATGTGCCAGATCCACACGGCAATCCCGTGCGCAAGCACCACGAACAAGGGGCCGGTCAGAAGCCGCCAGCTCTTCGACACCGCCGGCCGCTGAATGAACGCGCCGATCTTCTCGCGCTGGTCGCTCGGGAACGCCCACAGAAAGGCGACCAGCGGCTTGCCGAAGACCAGCAGCGGCGCGCTCACCAGCATCAGGAGCTCGTGCTGGGTCATGTGCGCGGAGAAGAGGAGATCGCTCAGGTGATCCAGCGGTGAGATGAGCGCCGCGATCACGGAGAGCTGTCCTGCGACGAAGCAGCCGACCTCGAAGCCGCGGATTCCTTTGCCCCGTCCAGCGCGCGCCCACACCGCTCTGACGCCCAACGCGTAGAGGACGGACGAGATGATCAGCAGCACGAGCACCAGCGGATCCACCGTCCACCAGCGCATCACCTCTGACGCGGCGAGCTCATGCTCGTGCCCCTCGTGCGCGAACACGCTGAAGGAGAACAGGAGCGCAGCGATGGGAGCGAGTC
This sequence comes from Myxococcaceae bacterium, assembly GCA_045802665.1. Lineage (GTDB taxonomy): Bacteria > Myxococcota > Myxococcia > Myxococcales > Myxococcaceae > JBJMQN01. The sequence goes on from JBJMQN010000500.1 coordinate 2,703, forward strand.
GTCTAGTCACAGGGGTTCATGAACATGTGAGGGACGGCGAGGGCAATGGAGAGCAGGAGCGAGAAGCCGCACGCGCCGACGGCCGCCATCGCCAGCAGCCTCGGCCGCGAGTGCTCGACCTTGATCCCCGTCCGCAGCGGCTCCCGCGCCGCGCCCCACGCGAAGATGGACATCACGGCGACCAGACCGAAACCCACGCCGCTGAAGATCCAGAACGGCATCAGCGAGTGCGCTTTGCATGCGTGTCGCGCGATCGCGAAGTTGGAGACGAGCTGGATCAAATTCACTAGCGGAGTGCCGAGGATGCCCATCCAGAGCAGGCCATCTCGTCTGTTCGTCGCCGCGTCGGTCATGGTCCTCACCGATTGAACAGCCCGGGATCGAGGTAGAGCACGCCGTAGAGCACGACCCACGAGGCGACGACGAAGTACCAGTAGGTCCCGTTCGCGTGCAGGTCGGTGAAGTGCTTCTTCTCCACCGGACCTTTGAAGAACAGCGTCAGAAAAACACCGTCCTCGAGCGTGCCGAAGATCCCGTGCGTCGTGTGCAGGCCGTACGCCATCCACAGCAGCGAGCCGTATGAGTCAGCGTCCCAACGCAGGGGCGCGAGCTTGAACTCGAAGTACCGGCAGACGAGAAACCCGACGGTGAGCAGGGCAGTGATGAGCAGCCACGTGCGCGCCGGACGGAGCTCCTCCCGGAGGCAGGCGCGGTTGCACAGGTACTGCGTCCCCCCGCTGAGCAGCAGCAGCGCGAGGCCCACAGTCGCGACGAGTCTGTGTTCCGGCGGAATGCCGACGGTGGGGAACTCGGGGAAGTAGCCGCGGAGGAAGTAGTAGCTCGCGATGAGGAGCGCGAACACCGTCGCCTCGATCGCGATCATCCCCATCACGCCCCACCACATCGGGTCGCGGTGGCCGAACGCGTGATCCGGCAGCGCCTTCACGTCGAGCGCTATCCGCTTCATGGCTGCTCCACGCTGAGCGCTTCGGGATCGTTCCCGCGCGGCCAGAACCAGAACAGGAGCGTGAGGCCGGTCAGCCCTCCGCCCACCACCACGCCCCACGGCGTGAAGATCGCGCTCACCCACGTCGCCGCCACGCCCAGCGCCACCAGCAGCGGAACGATGGAGGGGCTTGGATGTTCGGTGCGGTGGTGAGGCTCGGCGTCCATCAGCCGCGTGACCAGAACTTCCGGGCGGTCGAAGCGCAGCCCCGTCACCACCGGCTGATGAGCGGGCCGGTTCCAGAGTGGATGGCGCGAGGAGACGGTAGGCGGGAAGTCGAAGTTCCACGCCGGAGGAGGGGACGTCGTGGCCCACTCCAGCGTGTCCGCGTCCCACGGGTTGTCGCCCGCCTTCGCGCCGGCGAAGTGCGTGACGACCAGGTTCACGAGGAAGATGATCACGCCGGTGGCGATCACGAACGCGCCCACCGTCGCAAGAACGTTCAAGTGCTGCCAGCCGCGCTCGGCCGCGTAGGTGTAGATGCGGCGAGGCATCCCCATCATCCCGAGGTTGTGCATCGGGAAGAACGTGAGGTTGAAGCCGGTGAAGAGCAGCGCCC
>JBJMQN010000501.1:0-3062 GCA_045802665.1 Myxococcaceae bacterium
CGCGCTGTTCCACATGGACAACGCGTACTTCATCCCCGCGCTGCGCATCGTCGGTCAGGTGTGCCGCACGAACCTTCCGTCCAACACGGCCTTCCGCGGCTTCGGCGGACCGCAGGGCATGGTCGTGATCGAGGAGATCCTCAATCGAGCGGCGGAGAGGCTCGGGCTCGATCCGGCGCACGTCCGCGCGCTGAACTTCTACGGCGACGCGCCTCGCAACACGACGCCTTACGGCCAGCTCGTGAACCACAACCGGCTGCCTCGGCTCTACGACGAGCTGATGAAGAGCAGTGAGTACGAAGCACGCCGAGAGCAGATCGACGCGTTCAACGCGAAGTCCACGTACCTCAAGCGCGGCATCGGCTTTCAGCCCGTGAAGTTCGGGATCAGCTTCACCACGAGCTTCCTCAATCAGGCGGGCGCGCTGGTGCTGATGTACCAGGACGGCACGGTGCAGCTGAACCACGGCGGCACTGAGATGGGGCAGGGGCTTCATACGAAGATGCTCGCGGTGTGCTCGCACGAGCTCGGCGTTTCGAAGGACAGGATCCGCGCGATGAACACGGTCACCGACAAGGTGCCGAACACGTCCGCGACGGCCGCCTCCAGTGGATCGGATCTCAACGGCCAGGCGGTGAAGGCCGCGTGCGACACGCTTCGTGAACGGCTGCGCCCCATCGCCGCGAAGCTGCTGGAGCTCGACGCGACGGCAGCGAACGAGATCGTCTTCAGCAATGATCAAGCGAGCTACGGCAGCCGGACCGTCCCGTTGGCTGACGTGGCGAAGGCGGCGTATCTGCACCAGATCTCGCTCTCCGCCACCGGCTACTACCGCACGCCCGACATCACCTACGACGCGAAGGCCGGCCGCGGAAAGCCGTTCCATTACTACGCGTACGGCGCGGCGGTGGTCGAAGTCGAAATCTCGGGGCTCACCGGCGAGCACCGCGTCCTCCGGGTGGACATCCTTCACGACGTGGGCGCCTCGCTCGTCCCGACGATCGATCGCGGTCAGGTGGAGGGCGGCTTCATTCAGGGCCTCGGCTGGCTCACGTTCGAAGAGGTGCTGTTCGACAAGAACGGCCGGCTGCTCACGCACTCTCCGGACACCTACAAGATCCCCGCGATCGGTGACGCGCCGTTGGACTTCCGCGTGGACCTGCTCAGCAACGCGTCACAGCCGGACGTGATTCACGGCAGCAAAGCGGTGGGCGAGCCTCCACTGATGCTGGCCATCGGTGCGGTCACCGCGCTAAGGCACGCGGTCTCCGCATTCGGGCAGCCTCGGGCGGAGGTGACGTTGTCCATTCCGTGCACGCCGGAAGCGGTGCTGATGGCGGTGGAGGCTGCGAAGGGGTAGCGCGTGGAGGCAGTTCGCACGCTCATCGTCGGCGCGGGCATCAGCGGCCTCGCGACGGCGGCTGCGCTGGAGGACGACGACTATCTGGTGCTCGAGGCGGAGCAGGAAGTCGGCGGCTACTGCAAGACGGTGAAGAAGGAGGGCTTCGTCTGGGACTACTCCGGACACTTCTTCCACTTCAAACACCCCGAAATCGAGCAGTGGCTGCGCGACCGGATGCCGGGCCAGGAGCTCCGCACCGTCACGAAGAAGTCGTTCATCAGCTACGCCGGACGGCAGGTGGATTTTCCGTTTCAGAAGAACATCCACCAGCTTCCCCAAAGCGAGTTCATCGAGTGCCTCTCGGACCTCTACTTCGCGAGGGCCCCGGCGGAGCTCCTCGGCAAACACGCTGCAGCGAAGGCACCCGAGAACAACTTCAAGGAGATGCTCTACGCGCGCTTTGGCCGCGGCATCGCTGAGAAGTTCCTCATTCCGTACAACGAGAAGCTGTACGCGACGGACCTCGCGACGCTGGACAAGGACGCGATGGGGCGGTTCTTCCCGCACGCGGATCTGACCGACATCATCAAGAACATGCGGAGCGCGAACAACGCTTCGTACAACGCGACGTTCACGTACCCGGCGGGCGGGGCGATCGAATACGTGAAGGCGCTGCAGTCCGCGGTGAAGCCGGGAAAAATTGCCCTCGGCGAACGGCTGCTCGGGATCGATCTCGAGGACAAGGTCGCTCGCACGAACAAGCGGGAGCTCTGGTTCGAACGCGTCGTCTCGTCCGCGCCGTTCAACCGGCTGCTCGAGCTCACCGGCGTTCCACACGAGCAGAGCCTGTTCACCTGGAACAAGGTGCTGGTGTTCAACCTCGGGTTCGATCGCAAGGGCCCGAAGGACGTGCACTGGATCTACTACCCGAACCGCGAGCGCTGCTTCTACCGCGTGGGCTTCTACGACAACATCTTCGAGACGGACCGGATGAGCCTGTACGTGGAGCTCGGCTTCCCGCGTGACGCGAAGGTGAACGCCGCAGAGTGGAAGGAGCGGGTCCTCCACGATCTGCGCGAGGAGGGCGTGATCAAAGATCACAAGCTCATCGCGGATCATTCGGTTGTGATGGACCCCGCGTACGTGCACATCACGCAGAAGTCGCTGTCCGAGGTCGCACGGATCAAGGCGGACCTTCGCACGCGAAACATCCATTCGATTGGCCGCTACGGCAGTTGGACCTACTGCAGCATCGAGGACAACATCGTGGAGGCGAGGGCGCTGGCGAAGGAGCTCAGCAAGTCAGCCTGAGCGAAGTCGAAGCGCAAGGACCTCACGTGCCCGAAGCTCCGTCACCCAGGCGTCGCCTCTTCGTCGCGGTAGAGATCGAGGACGATCAGAAGCGCCGCATCGGCGAACAGATCGAGTCACTCGAGGCCCTCGCGCCGAAAGCGAAGTTCGTTCGAGCGGAGAAGCTTCATCTCACGCTGCAGTTCCTCGGACACGTGGACGCGGAGAAGGTCCCCGAGATCGAAGCCGCGATCGATCGAGGCACGAGCGGACATGCAGCGCACACGCTGGCGCTCAAAGGCGGTGGCGCGTTCGGCTCGAAGAAGGCGCCGCGCGTGCTTTGGATCGGCGTGGAGGGGGAGCTGGAGCCGCTTGGGGCGCTGCAGTCATCGATCTCGAAAGAGCTCGAGAAGCTCGGCTTCGAACCCGA
>JBJMQN010000502.1:0-5348 GCA_045802665.1 Myxococcaceae bacterium
GACTTTGTCGGCCTTCTCGCTGAAATTGATGCCGAGCAGCGGCGTGGTCTTCAGGTTCGCCTTGTTGTTGAAGACCTTGTACGGCGGGAGATCTCCACTCTGCACCGCGCTGATGAAGACCAGGTACCAGGGCCCCACGTCGGAGATCCTGTCGATCGCATCGGTGTTCGAGTCGGACAACCAGGCCTTCCAGTTGCCTCCCAGCCCCGCCGCGGAGACCGCCAGCATGCAGGCCTCGTCCGCCTTCGCCAGGCCGCCGAAGGTCGCCGGGTACTGCACCGACGTCACGAAGACGCGCTTGAGCCCCGAGAGGTCCGGCTTTGTCTTGCTGCCGCCGCACCCGGAGGCGAGCAGCGCTGAGGCGATGAGAAGAATTCTGACGCAGCGAACGCGCATCGATGCTCTCCCGGCCGAAAACAGAAGCGTAGCACCAGTGAGTCAGATGTCCCGGCGCGGACGAGCTGCGAGCGGGCGGCGAAAAGGCGCCGGTCTTCGGTGGCAGAACGGGGCACCGCGGAACACGCCAACCGTGCCGGTTCATCGCGGCGTGCCCAGCACTCCACCCAACCACTCAACCGCTCGCCCTCTGAATCCAAAGCGCAAGCCGCTCATCAGAACTTCGACTCAAAGCGGTCACTTTCCCCCGAAATTCCGCGTATCTGCGCCGCTTATGACGGCTTGACCCGGGGGGGTTGGTTTTTATAATAGACCTATCTGGTCCACATTCGGTGTGCGGATGTGGGACTTGCCCGTATTACGCAGGCTTAGAAGGACCGTATGAAGCTTCCGATCTACATGGACAACCACGCCACGACGCCGACGGACCCGCGCGTTCGCGAGGCGATGGAGCCCTACTTCACTGCGGACTTCGGCAATGCGGCGTCGCGCAATCACCCGTTCGGCTGGAAGGCCGAGGCCGCCGTCGAGAAGGCTCGCAAGCAGGTCGCGTCCCTCATCGGCGCGAACGAAAAAGAGATCGTCTTCACCTCCGGCGCCACCGAGTCCGACAACCTCGCCCTCAAGGGCGCCGTCGAGTTCTACAGGTCCAAGGGCGATCACATCATCACCCTCACCACCGAGCACAAGGCGATCCTCGACACCTGCAAGCGCCTCGAACGCCAGCGCGCGGAACGCCTCGAGGAGCTCCGCTGGATGCGCCTCGCTCAGCTCTCCGGCCAGAACATCACCGCCGACAACGTCAACGAAGTCGCCGCGAAGCACGACCTCACCAACGACGCTCAGCTCAAGCAGTGGGAGTCGATGATCCAGGCCGGCGCTCGGGTGACGTACCTGCCGGTCAAAAAAGACGGCCTCGTCGACCTAGAGCAGCTGAAGGCCGCCATCACCGACAAGACCGTGATCGTCTCGATCATGCTCGCGAACAACGAGATCGGCGTCGTGCAGCCGGTCAACGAGATCGGCGCCATCTGCCGCGAGCGCGGCGTGCTCTTCCACATCGACGCCGTGCAGGGCGTGGGCAAGGTCCCGTTCAACGTGGACGAGGCGAAGGCGGATCTCGTCAGCCTCTCCGCACACAAGATGTACGGACCCAAAGGCGTGGGCGCGCTCTACGTCCGCCGCAAGCCACGCGTCCGCATCGCGCCGCTCATCGACGGTGGCGGTCATGAACGCGGCATGCGATCCGGCACGCTCAACGTCGCGGCGATCGTCGGCTTCGGAAAAGCGGCCGAGCTCGCTCAGCAGGAGATGCCCGAAGAGTCGAAGCGGCTGCTCCAGCTCCGTGAACGCCTCCGCCGCAAGCTCTCCGAGAAGCTCGATCACCTGGTCGTCAACGGGTCGATGGAGCACCGGCTCCCCGGCAACCTGAACGTGTCCTTCGCCTTCGTCGAAGGCGAGGCCTTGATGATGGCGATCAAGGACGTCGCGGTGTCTTCCGGCTCCGCGTGTACCTCGGCGTCGCTCGAGCCTTCGTATGTGCTGCGCGCGCTCGGCGTGGAAGAGGACATGGCGCACTCGTCCATCCGGTTCGGCATCGGGCGGTTCAACACCGAGGAGGAGATCGACTACGTCGCGAATCTGGTCATCGAGAAGGTGAACAAGCTTCGCGAGATGAGCCCGCTCTATGAGATGGCTCGAGAGGGCGTTGACCTCAAGAGCGTCGCATGGACGGCCCACTAGCTTTTGAAGGCGCTGGGACGTTAGAGAGCGCCGCTGTTGTTCCGCTGTTGTTCAGAGAAGTCTGAGATTGAGGAGCTGAAGTCATGGCGTACAGCGACAAAGTCATCGACCACTACGAGAACCCGCGCAACGTGGGCACGCTCGACAAGGAAGACCCGAACGTCGGGACCGGCCTCGTCGGCGCGCCGGCCTGCGGCGACGTGATGCGGCTTCAGCTCAAGATCACCGACGACGGCGTCATCGAAGACGCCAAGTTCAAGACCTTCGGCTGCGGCTCGGCCATCGCCTCCTCCTCGCTCGTCACCGAGTGGGTGAAGGGCATGTCCATCGACCAGGCCGAGAAGATCTCCAACAAGGAAGTCGCCAAGGAGCTGTCGCTTCCGCCCGTGAAGATCCACTGCTCGGTGCTCGCCGAGGACGCGATCAAGGCGGCGATCGCGGACTTCAAGAAGAAGCGCGACGCGAAGGCGGCGAAGGTCGGCTGAGCATCATGAACACCGAGACCACACCTCCCCAGACTGCAGCAGCGCCGGTGAAGCACGCCGTGGCGAAGGGCGTGGGGATCACCGAGTCAGCGGCGAAGCGGCTCGCCAAGCTGCTCGTCGAGCGGCAGACGCCGGAGGCCGGCCTGCGCGTGGCGGTGAAGGGCGGCGGCTGCTCGGGGCTCACCTACGTGATGGAGTGGGCGGAGAAGCCGCGCGACAAGGACAAGATCGCTGAACGCGATGGCGTCCGCGTCTTCGTGGATCCGAAGAGCTACCTGTACCTGATGGGCTCCGACATCGACTTCGTCGAGACGCTCATGCAGTCCGGGTTTCAGATCAAAAACCCGAACGTGAAGACCGCCTGCGGATGCGGTGAGAGCTTCACGGTGTGATCGTGGTCTGCTGGAACTGCCACGCCGACTCGAAGAACCAACCCATCTGTCCGAGCTGCGGCAAGGTCCAACCGGCCGCGCCCGGCGCTACCCACTTCGACGTCTTCGGCCTCCCGCGGAGCTACACGGTCGATGGTCCCGCGTTGGAGAAGCAGTACCGCGAGCTGAGTCTCAAGCTTCATCCAGACCGCTTCGCCAAAGCTGACGCGAAGGAGCGCCGCATCAGCCTCGAGCAGACCTCCGCGTTGAACGACGCGTACAAGACCCTGCGCGATCCCGTCCGCCGGGCGTTCTACCTGCTCAAGCTCCACGGCCTCGATCTCGACCGGGAAGACGCGGGCGCGCAGAAGAACATGCCGATGGAGTTCCTCGAGGAAGTGATGGAGCTGCGCGAGGAGCTGGATCAGGCGAAGAAGAAGAAGGACGTCGAGAAGGCTCAGAGCATGGCGGGGGGCGTGGAGAAGAAGCGCAAGGGCGCGCTCGAGATTGCGGTGTCCGCGCTGCAGAAGCTGGAGCAGAACGGGGCTGACAAGGCGGCGCTGCAGACCGCGTCGTTCGAGCTCGCGCGTGTCCGTTACTTTCAGCGGTTCCTCGAAGAGGTCGCCGCGATCGAAGAGGAGCAGCTTTAGGCCATGGCCGGTGGACTTCTTCAGATTCACGATCCGCTCAAGCCCAAGGGCCACGCGGTGGGCATCGATCTCGGGACCACGAACTCGCTGGTCGCGGCGGTGATCAACGGCAAGCCGCGCTCGCTGCCGGCGGACGTGGAGGACTCGCTGCTGCTTCCGTCCGTCGTCCACTACGCGAAGGACGGCAGCGTGATCGTCGGGCGGCGCGCGAAGGAGCAGGGCGCGCAGTTCCCCACCGACACGATCATCTCGGTGAAGCGCTTCATGGGCAAAAGCCCGAATGACGCCGAGACGAAGAAGCTGGGCGCGTACAAGTTCGTCGACGGCAGCAACATCGTCCGGTTCCAGGTCGCGGGCGGGCAGCCGGTCACGCCGATCGAGGTCTCCGCCGAAATTCTGCGAGCGCTCAAGCGCAAGGCGGAGGCGCACTTCAACGGCGTCGTCGAGCAGGCGGTGATCACCGTGCCCGCGTACTTCGACGACACGCAGCGGCAGGCGACGAAAGACGCGGGGCGGCTCGCGGGGCTGGAAGTCCTGCGGCTTTTGAATGAGCCCACCGCTGCGGCGCTCGCGTACGGGCTCGACAAGGGCAGCCAGGGCACGTTCGCGGTCTACGATCTCGGCGGCGGCACGTTCGACATCTCGATCCTGCAGCTCGTCGACGGCGTGTTTCAGGTGAAGTCCACGGGCGGAGATTCCGCGCTCGGCGGCGACGACTTCGATCGAGCGATCGCCACGCACGTCCTCAACGGCATGAACCAGACGCAGCCATCGCCTCAGCTCGTGCACGATGTGCTGGTGGCGAGCCGGCGGACGAAGGAGCAGCTGACCACGCAGGACTCGGTGGAGCTGGTCGTCGGGAGCTATCGGCAGATCATCAAGCGCGATGACTTCAACGAGTGGATCAAGCCGCTCGTCGCGAAGACCGGGACGGTGTGTCGGCGCGCGCTGCGTGATGCGCTCGTGCAGCCGGGCGAGCTGGATGGCGTGATCCTCGTCGGCGGCAGCACCCGCGTGCCGTTCGTGCGGCTGTTCGTGGCGGACCTGTTCGGCAAGGAGCCGCTCGCGGACATCGATCCGGATCAAGTGGTGGCGTTGGGCGCCGCGGTGCAGGCGGACCTGCTCACCAATGTCGAGCGCGCGGATGAGGTGCTGCTGCTGGACGTGATTCCGCTTTCGCTCGGCGTGGAGACGATGGGCGGCGTGGTGGAGAAGATCATCCCGCGCAACTCGACGATTCCGATCGGCGCGGCGCAGGTGTTCACGACGTTCCAGGAAGGTCAGAACGCGATGGACATCCACGTGCTCCAGGGCGAACGCGAGCTGGTGGAGGACTGCCGCTCGCTCGCGCGGTTCAAGCTGACCGGGATTCCTCCGATGACGCCGGGGATGGCGCGCGTGGAGGTGAAGTTCCAGGTGGACGCGGACGGCATCCTGAGTGTCTCCGCGAAGGAGCAGACCACCGGCATCGAGCAGAGCGTGGCGGTGCGGCCCTCGCACGGGATCTCCGACGAGGAGATCGAGAAGATGCTGCTCGACTCGCTCGAGAACGCCGAGGAGGACGTCGCCGCGCGGCTCATCCGCGAGGAGCGCGTGGAGGTGCAGCGCATCGGCAACGACGCGCGCAAGCAGCTGCAGCAGAACGGCCACCTGCTCGACGACGCCGAGCGCGCCTCGGTGACCGAGGGGCTGCGCGCGCTGGA
>JBJMQN010000503.1:0-4725 GCA_045802665.1 Myxococcaceae bacterium
ACAGACCGAGCAGCGCAAAGGAAGCAGTGAGCCGATTCATGGAGGTGCTCCGCGGAGGACAGCCTGGAAGCCGCCGACGTTCCGGTAAGTGGCGTTGGACGACTCAGTGGTCCCGCCGCCCACGATGAGCGGGGTCGGCTCCGCGAGGATGCCGAAGTTCGTGTGAGCCGAGTTCGACTGCGTGAAGCCCCCGAGGCTGGTGGCGCTCGAGAGCGCATCGAACATCACGCCCGTCTCGGGGAGCGGCGGCACCGACACCGGAATCGGAGTGCCTGATGCATCCGTGCAGGAGGTGCCCACGCAGGTCACCTCGCAGCCGTCGGCCGGTTGGTTGTTGAAATCGAACCTGCCCGGTGCGCATCCGCCGCGGCCACAGACGCCGCCCGAGCAGCTGGCCGTCGCGCCCGGCGGGGCAGGGCAGACGTGTCCGCAGTTTCCGCAGTTCGAAGGATCCGTCATCGGATCGAACGCGCCCGCGGGCGGCAGACACGCAGCGCGCTGACCGTTGACGCAGCTCTGCGTGCAGCTGCTCCCGGTCTCGCCACACGGCAGCGGCGGATCAGAGGGCTGGCATCCGCCGGGCGAAACGCAGGTCCCGCCCACGCACGTGCCGCTCGCGCACACGACGCCCACGCACGCGGCATCCGAGCACTGGCCGTTGATGCACGCCTGACCCGCGGGGCACGCCGCGCTCTCGCACGAGGTCGGCTGGCACAGTCCACCCGCGCAGATGAACCCGGACGCGCACACCACCCCCGCGCAGCGCGTGTCGACGCAGGAGCCGCTCACGCACGCGGCGCCGGTCGCGCAGCTCGTCGCGCCGCAGAGCGTCTCGACGCAGGCGCCATTCGCGCAGGACTGTCCGGACGGGCATACGACGCCGATGCAGGCCGCGGTCACGCACGCGCCGTTGTCGCAGACCTCGCCTGCGCGGCACGCGACGCCGTTGCATTCGGTCGCGACGCAATGGCCCGCGGCGCAGCGTTCGGAGGTGCCGCAGGCCACGCCGACGCAGCTCTCCTCCACGCACTCGCCATTCACGCAGCCGGAGCCGGAGGGACAGACGCGTCCGTTGCAGACCTCCGACAGACAGGTCGCCGCGACGCACCGCTGGCCCTCACCGCACGCGGGACACTGTTTGCATTCGCCGGAGACGCACGAGGCGCCTTCGCCGCACTCGTCCGAGCCCAGCTTGCAGATGTGCGGCTTGCTCGAACAGCCCGCGGCCCAGATGGCCAGCAGTGCCAGCAGTGAAAGAGCAAGTGGCAGCGCGCGGCGCATTGGCGGCGCAGCCTAATCAATTTCCGCTCGTGCACGCTCAACGATGCCGCTCGCTGAGCAGATACCCCTAAGCCGTCACCGTCTCTTTGGTGAGCTCGAACACGATCCGCGAGACCGAGATCTGCCGGTCTTTGTGCGGCGCGAGGAGGTGATTGAACAGCGTGCCGTCGAACACCCAGCCCACCTGTTCCTTCGTGAGGTAGCGCTTGCCGTCCGAGCCCTTCTGGCCCTCCAGCTCCATCAGCTGTACCCACGCGGAGTACGCCTCGGCGAAGCGCTTCTTCCGCTCCAGCTCCGCCTTCGGGCCGGACGCCTTCGGATCCATGCTCGCGGCGGCGTCCTGCTTCACGCGCTTGCTGATCGCCTCCAGCGTGATCCGCCCCGAGCCATCGTCCACGGACTTGATGAAGTCCGCTGCCTTCTTCGGATCCGCGTTGCCGCTGTTCTTGTCCCAGTTGCCCGACTGGCCCTTGAGGATGGACTTCTGCACGTTCGCGATGTCGATCTCGAAGCTGCGCTCCGCGGCCTTCGGGCCGTGCTTCACGAACGTGCTCGCGAGCTCCAGCGGCGACATGCCGTTGCTCTGAGGCCCGCGCGTCAGCTGCGTGGCGATGGCCGAGACCGCCGCCCACGCCGGGTTGAACCCGACGTCGTGGAACAGGTCATACGTCTCGTGCAGCGACAGCCGCCCGTCGCCCGACTTGTCCGCCACCGAGAGCTTGTTCGCGAGCGTGGACTGGAGGCTCTTGCCGTCCGTGGACGCGGTCTTCGAAGCAGGCGCAGCGCGGGGAGCGGAGGGCTTGATCGGGGCCATGAAGCAAAGCGTAGACGACCGAGAGCCCAGCCCGTCAACTCGACGCCGGGACAAAATAAAAGCGGCGTCCCCGAGACTTGCCGGGAACGCCGCCCAAAGCGCTGGACGCTCAACGAAAACCGCTCGACGGCTTCTCTAGAACTGCGCCTTCTCCGTCGAGCCGTGCAGCGCGAGGGTGGAGGAGCTGCCGCCGGAGATGACCTCGTTCACCTGATCGAAGTAGCCGGTGCCGACCTCGCGCTGGTGGCGGGTGGCGGAGTAGCCGTGCTGCTCGGCGCCGAACTCCGCCTGCTGCAGCTTGCTGTACGCCGCCATGCCGTGGTCCTTGTACTCGCGCGCCAGCTCGAACATCGAATGGTTGAGCGCGTGGAACCCGGCGAGCGTGACGAACTGGAACTTGTAGCCCATCGCGCCGAGCTCCCTCTGGAACTTCGCGATCGTCGCGTCATCCAGCTTCTTCTTCCAGTTGAAGGACGGGCTGCAGTTGTACGCGAGCATCTTGCCCGGGTACTTGCTGCGCACGCCCTCGGCGAACTTCTTCGCCTCCTGCAGATCCGGATGCGAGGTCTCGCACCACACGAGATCCGCGTACGGCGCGTAGGCGATGCCGCGCGCGATGGCGAAGTTGAGGCCGTCATCCTTGAGCCGGAAGAAGCCTTCGGCCGTGCGCTCCTTCGACTCGATGAACGGCAGGTCGCGCTCGTCCACGTCGGACGTGATGAGCCGCGCCGAGTCCGCGTCCGTGCGAGCGACGAGCAGCGTGGGCACGTCGTACACGTCCGCCGCGAGCCGCGCCGCGACCAGCGTGCGGATGAACTGGCTCTGCGGGACGAGGACCTTGCCGCCCATGTGGCCGCACTTCTTCTCCGAGGCGAGCTGATCCTCGAAGTGCACGCCGGCGGCGCCCGCTTCGATCATCGCCTTCATGAGCTCGAACGCATTGAGCGGTCCGCCGAAGCCGGCCTCCGCGTCCGCGATCATCGGCAGGTACCAGTCGCGATCGGTGCGGCCTTCGCCGTGATCGATCTGGTCCGCCCGGCGCAGCGCCGCGTTGATCTTGCGGACGAGGTTCGGCACCGAGTCCACCGGATAGAGCGACTGGTCCGGATACATCTGCCCTGCGCTGTTCGCGTCCGCCGCGACCTGCCAGCCGGAGATGTAGATCGCCTTCAGGCCCGCGCGCGCCATCTGCACGGCCTGATTTCCAGAGAGCGCCCCGAGCGCATTGATGAACGACTCGGTGTTGAGCAGCTCCCAGAGCTTCTTCGCGCCGCGGGTGGCCAGCGTGTACTCAATCTTCAGCGAGCCGCGGAGCTTCTCCACGTCCTTCGCGGTGTACGGACGGACGACGCCGTCGAAGCGCCGAGCGTGAATTGCCTCCACGCTGTTCTCCGCGGGCGCGTGCACGCCACCTTTGCCGTTCGCGCCGTTGCCGTTCTTCTGCGCGCTCCCGTTGCCGTGGGACTGCTCCTGCTCCTTCTGATGCGGAATGGCTGGGGCCATGTACTGACTGCTCCTTGTTGAAACTGCGGTTTTGGTCGAACTGCTGGGTCCCTGGTTTCGTGGGGGCGACTGGCTCAGCCCTCTGCCTTCAAGATCTGCTGATAGGCGGGGAGGGTGAGGAACTCTTCGAACGTTGCTGCGGTGGACAGGCGCTCGAACATCTCGCGCGCCTGGATGAACTTGCCTGCTTCGAAGCGCGACTCGCCGACCTCCTGGCGAATGCGCGCCATCTCGTCGTCGACGATGTGCTTGAAGTTCTCTCTGGTGAGCACGCCGAGCCCTTCGAGCTCCGCGCCGTAGCGCACCTGCTGCCAGACCTGCGCGCGGCTGATCTCCGCCGTCGCTGCGTCCTCCATCAGGTTGTAGAGCGGCACGCAGCCGATCCCGCGCAGCCACGCCTCGATGTACTGGACGCCCACGCGCACGTTCTGCCGGAGCCCATCCACGGTCCGGGTGCCGCGCGGAACGCGGAGCAGCTCCTCGCGGGTGACGTTCACGTCCTCGCGCTTCCGCTCGAGCTGGTTCTTGCCCGGCATGTGCTGGTCGAACACGGCCTTCGCGATCGGCACGAGCCCCGGGTGAGCGACCCACGTCCCGTCGTGGCCGTCCTTCACCTCGCGCAGCTTGTCCGCGCGGACCTTCTCCATCGCGGTTTCGTTGAGCTGCGGATCCGACTTCACCGGGATGAACGCCGCCATCCCGCCCATCGCGTGCACGGCTCGCCGGTGGCACGTCTGGATGAGCAGCTGCGAGTAGGCGTGCAGGAAGCCCTTGTCCATCGTGAGCTGCGCGCGGTCAGGGACGATCGCGTCTTTGCGGCCCGCGTTCTTCTTGATGAAGCTGAAGATGTAGTCCCAGCGCCCGGCGTTGAGACCTGCGGAGTGGTCGCGGAGCTCGTAGAGGATCTCCTCCATCTCGAACACCGCGGGGATCGTCTCGATCAGCACCGTCGCCTTCACGGTGCCGTGCGGGATCCCCAGCTGCTCCTGCGCGAACGTGAACACCTCGTTCCACAGACGCGCCTCGAGATGCGACTCCATCTTCGGCAGGTAGAAGTAGGGGCCGCTGCCGTTCTCGAGCAGCCGCTGCGCGTTGCGGAAGAAGAAGAGGCCGAAGTCGAGCAGCGC
>JBJMQN010000504.1:0-3225 GCA_045802665.1 Myxococcaceae bacterium
CCACGCGCGGAACGATCGCGGAACTGCTTCAGCGCGGAGCGGAGCTCGAAGCGCGTCGCGGTCTCGGCGCCGGGATCGTGCTGCTGGAGCATCAGGTACAGACAGATGGCACCGCAAAGGACGGCGATGACGGCGAGCGTCGCGAGCCCCAGTGCTTCGATGTTCGCGGTGCGCGCGCGGTCCAGCAGGTACCCAGCAGCGACGGACGCGATCGTTCCGCCGAGCATGCAGAGGGCGGTGCGGCGTCCGAAGTAGCGACCGCGCAACGATGCCGGGACGAGATCTCCCATCCAGGCGACCCACGCGTTGTTTCCGGCGACAGACAGCAGCGCGTACACGGCGGAGACGACGACGAGCGCGATCTGCTTGCCGTGAAGCGAGAACGGCAGCAGCGGCATCAGCGCCAAAGCGACGAGCCAGAAGCGCGAAGTCGCGACCACCGCAATGCAGACCCTGCGATGGCCGAACGTGGAGGTGAGCCACGCGGCGGGGAACTGGATGAACTGGCTCATGAAGCTGAGCGAGCTCAAGACGCCGATGAGCGCGGGGCTGCAGTGCAGGTGCAGCGCCCAGGCGGTGATCATCGCGCCGCCCACGCAGGCGGTGACGACCTCCGCGATCATCCCTTCGATGGACGAGATGACGAGCGACCGGCGTATTCGGCGCGCACGCGCGGGCGTTGCCTGCGGCGCTTCAGCATCGGGGCCCGCCGCGAACGGTGGCGTCGCAGCGGGACCGCCGCGGCTCGCCCACGGCATGCTCGCGCCGACGGCCGAGAAGATCTGGACAAGGGGAGAACGACGGGACGCCAAGACGGGACGCAGAGTGCCTGAGCGAGCCGCGTGTGCTCAACGGTGGGTCAAAAGGGCCAGCCCCGGTGAGCGGAGAGCGGGCGGGAGGGCGAGGGTACCGCGCGGTGCGGAATATCTGGCGGGACGGCGGCGCGATCAGATCTTCGCCGCGGGAACCGGATCGTTCTGCACGAACAGCCTCGCGTTCTTCGGCACGCGCAGAATCATGTTCACCTTGAAGTCGGAGGCGCAGTTCGTCACGGACGGCTCGCACGGGCTGCAGGTCGTCTTCGCGTCGACATGGCCGTTGCGGTTGGTGACCTGAACTTCGTAGCGCGTGCAGCTCGACGGGGTGTGATCGATCCGCGCTTCCACTTCGACGCGTTCGACGTTGGTGCGCTCGACGACGACGGCGCCTCCGCGGTTGTCCACCGTCACGACCGGGTGTGAACCGGTCTTGAAATTCCAGGTCTGCGGAGCAGCGGCGGTGGCGAGAAGCGCGACGAGAGCGACGGCGGTCATGGTTTGAAACCCCTCAGAAGAAAGCGTGCGTTGTGCCTTCTTTACGGAGCGGGCTCGAACCCATTGCGCGGCTCATTTTCGCGCGCGTTTCCAGGCGTTTAGCGCCCGATACACGCGCGTCTCTCTCCACTCCGGGACACCCTCCGGCCGGTGATCCCACCAGTTGAAGATCACCGCGAGCCGCAGCGGCACATCTCCCGGCAATCGACCTGACGGAATCTGATTTCGCGCGTCTAGAACACCGTGCGTTCGATCTCCTCGAAACACGACGAAGCGGTTCGGCAAAGGTCGTGCGAGCTCCAACGAATCCAGTTTCGCGGGCGCCTTCGCTTCGTTCCGCTCATCCGGCAGCTCGGAGGTGACGGCGAGCAATCCACCTCGGCAGCGATTCAAGAACAGCACGGAGCTCATCACCGGATGCACGAGCGCTCCGGTCCTCCCCGCGAGTTTCTCGTCGCGATCCTGATGAAAATCGACCTGCACATCGGTGGTCTTCATGCGCGACAGCCACCACTCGACGCCGACGACGCGACGCGCGCGGACGAAACCCCGGAGTTCCACTGCTGCCTGCTCGGTCAGCGACTCAGCTTCCGAGCCGTCGAACGGAAACCAGAAGGTCGTCTGATAGGTATTCCTGAGCTTTTCCGGTCCGATGGCGCGCACGCCGCGAACGAGTCTCCGAAAGAGCGCAAGCGGTAACGCGTTTTCGTGGAAACGGATCAGTCCCATCGTGCTTCGGGGGCTTTTGGCGGTGGTGCTCGATCGCATAGCTTACGCGCCCCATGGCCCACGTCGTCGGAATCGATCTCGGCACCACCAACTCCCTCATCGCTTACATCGACGGAGAGCGACCAGAAATCATCCCCAACCGCGCCGGTAAACGCCTCACGCCGTCCATCGTCGGACTGGATAAGCAGGACCAGCTCCACGTGGGCGAGACGGCGAAGAACCAGCTCGTCGCCTCTCCGGATCGCACCGTCGCCGAAGTGAAGCGGCTGATGGGCACCTCGGAGAAGGTGAAGCTCGGCGGGCGCGAGTACACCCCCACCGAAGTCTCCGCGATGATCCTGAAGGCGCTCAAAGAGGACGCGGAGAAGTACCTCGGCGAGAAGATCGAAGAAGCGGTCATCACCGTCCCCGCGTACTTCACGGACGCGCAGCGCCAGGCGACGAAGGACGCGGGTGAGCTCGCGGGCTTCAAGGTGGACCGCATCCTGAACGAGCCCACCGCGGCTGCTCTCGCGTATGGCCTCGATCACCTCGACAAGGAGCAGTTCGTCCTCGTCTACGATCTCGGCGGCGGAACGTTCGACGTGTCCGTGCTGGAGATGTTCGAAGGCGTGCTCGACGTGAAGGCGTCCGCGGGCAACAACCGCCTCGGCGGCGGCGACTTCGACCGGACAATCGCCGAGTGGATGGCGGCCGAGTTCCAGAAGCAGCACGGCATCGATCTCCGCAAGGACGTCAAAGCGCAGGTCCGGCTCAAGACCTCCGCGGAGCAGGCGAAGATCGATCTCTCCTCGATGCAGGTGACGCAGCTCATGCTGCCGTTCATCGCGATGAAGGGGAGCGACCCGCTCTCGTTGGAGCTCGAGTTCACGCGCACGAAATTGGAAGAGCTCCTCGGAGAGCAGATCCGTTCGACGATTCAGCCCATCGAGCAGGCGATCAAAGACGCGAAGCTCACCAGGGAGAAGATCACCGACGTGGTGCTCGTGGGCGGCAGCTCGCGCATCCCGATGGTGCAGGCGCTCCTCACCGACTACTTCAAGAAGGAGCTCAAGCGCGGCGTGCACCCGGACGAGGCGATTGCCCTCGGCGCGGCGGTGCAGGCGGGCCTCAAGTCCGGCGCCATCTCCACTCAGCGCGGCATCATGATCACCGACGTCGCGCCGTTCACGCTCGGCGTGGA
>JBJMQN010000505.1:0-3665 GCA_045802665.1 Myxococcaceae bacterium
CATCCCGAAGCACCGCCCCCGCGAGCGCCGTCGGATCCTGCTCGCGGATGACGGCATCCTCTCGCCGCAGCCAGAGCAGCTCTTTGTGGAAGAGCAGGGCGTGCGAATGCGTCTGCCGCTCTGAGAGATCCAGCCGCGACGCGTTGAACGCCTTCTCGCCGTCCGGCAGCAGATAGCCCTCCTCCTCGAGCATTCGTCGCGCGGTGGGGAACTGCTTCATGTAGCCCGCTCGGCCGCGGCGGACGGCTGCCTGCAATTCCTCGGGGTGATCGCAGAAGTAGAAGAAGGGGAAGCTCGAGAAGAACTCCTGTCCCATGAAGATGAGCGGCGTCTGCGGCAGGAGCAGCCACAGCGTCGTCATCGCCCGCGTCTTCGCCTCGCCCGCGAGCTGCGACAGGCCGTGGGAGGGGAGCTGATTCGAGATCTGATCGTGGTTCTCGAGGTAGGTGACGATCCGCTCGGGCCGCTCGTGCATCAGAAAGCCGCCGCGCGGCTTGTCCTGCCAGTTGTAGCGCTGGCCTTGAAAGAGGCTGTTGCGGAGCGCGCACGAGAGGAGTTCCTGCGCAGCTCCCCGGTAATCCATCAGATACGCCTCGTGCTTCCGGGTCAGCGCCACGCGGGCACAGTGGTGGAAGTCATCCACCCAGATGCCGTCCATCCCCCAGCCGCCGTGCTCCTTCAGGATGAGCGCCTCCAGCGATTGAGGCTCGCTCTCGCCGATGACGAGCACGCGCCTCTCTCCCGCCGCGCGCCGCGCCTCGTCCGTGAGCTCCTGACAGATGTGGCGCCGGCTCCGATCGTAGAGGCACTGCGTCGCGTCCACGCGCAGCCCGTCGAAGTGGTACTCGCGGATCCACATCCGCACGTTCTGGAGCACGAAATCGCGGACCGGACCGGACTGCTCGCCGTCGAAGTTGAGCGGCTCGCCCCACTCTTTGGGGTAGCTGTCGCTGAAGTAATTTCTCGCGTACTGCCAGAGGTAATTCCCGTCCGGGCCGAGGTGGTTGTAGACGACGTCCACCAGCAGCGAGAGCCCCAGCCGGTGCGCGTGATCCACCAGCGCCCGTAGCTCGTCCGGCGTCCCGTACGTCGCGTTCGGCGCGAACAGGTTCACCCCGTCGTAGCCCCAGTTGAACCGCCCGGGAAAGCCGTTGAGCGGCATCAGCAGAAGGCAGGTGGCGCCGAGATCTTTGAGCGCGGGCAGCTGCTGCTCGAGCGCCTTGAACGTCCCTTCCTTCGTGTACGTGCCCACGTGCAGCTCGTAGAGCACCTGGCCTTTGATGGATGACGGCCCCTTGTGCTCGCCGTCCGTCCAGCTGAACCGGCCCGGATCCACGATCACCGAAGGCCCGTGCGGACCGTCGGGCTGAGCGCGCGAGGCCGGGTCTGGATAGCTGTCTCTGCCATCCAGCCGGTAGCGGTAGCGCGCGCCGATGGGCGCCTTGTGCGTGCCTTCGAAGTAGCCGCCGGAAGACGCGACGAGAGGAAGCTGGCGAACACCGCCCTCCGCCTCGAGTGCGACCTCTACGGATTTACGAGCGGGAGCCCAGACGCGGAAGTGGACCGCGCCGGTGCCATCCGGGAGAGCTCCCAACAGCTCCGCTGGCCTTCCGTCCATCTCCACAAAGCGCCCTCCGGCCCCTCAAGTTGGGCCTCGAGCGCTGTGAAGAGAAGCGCCTCGCTCAGGCCTTCTGCGCCTGCGCCGGCGACTGCGCGGAGGCGGAGCTGCCCGAGAGCTTGCCCAGCGCGACCGACGATCCAATGAGCCCCACACCCACCAGACCCAGCGCCGCGCTCTCCGCGTGCAGCCCGATGACAGAGGAGAGGAGGCCCATCGCCACCCCGCCCACGATGAAGGACATCACCATCGCCGCAACTGACTTCCCCATGACCTTACCCGCCCTCCCATCCACACGAACCGCACCTCCCTCAGTTCAATGGGTGTGCCGCGCCCAAACGCCTGACTTGCCCTACCCACGCCCGGGTTTTCGCGCTGCAAGTGGAAAACTCCTTCCTCGACGTGGGCACCGGTGGAGCTTCCGTTCCCTGTCGAAAGCGGGCGCTGGGCTCGCGAGCCACAGGAACTTTTTTCCTACGCGCCACGGCGCTTTTCGCAGCCCAATCGTTCAAGCCCGCGCGATCCCGTGGACTTTCGGGGGCGGTGGGCCATGGCACATGGGCTGCTAGTTGGACCGCACGCATTCGAGGCACGTGTGCCGACGGAGGAAGGGCATCGATGAAGAAGATCGCACTGGGGCTGGTGGTGGCGGCGGCGATGGCGAGCGGCTGTGCCCACTCGCAGAAGACGTTGCCTGTGGCGAAGGACGAGGCGTACCGCATTGGGCGTGAGGATGTGCTCGACGTCGCCGTATGGCGCGACGCGGACATGAGCCGGCAGGTGCCCGTGCGGCCAGACGGCTTCATCAGTCTGCCGATGGTGGGAGACGTGAAGGCGGAGGGGAAGACGACGGACGAGCTCGCCAACGAGCTCAAGACGAAGCTCACGCCGTACATTCAGGATCCGAAGGTCTCGGTGATCCTCCACGAGGTGAACTCCTCGCGGATCTACGTGACCGGCGAAGTGACTCACCCCGGCGTCTATCCCCTCAAGGGAAGGGTGTCGGTGGTTCAGGCGCTGGCGGTTGCGGGCGGCTTCACGCCGTTCGCGGATCAGGACGGCATCGTGGTGATCCGCCAGGGCAAGGACGCGGGGAAGTATCCGGTCCGCTACTCCGATCTCGTGAAGCTGGACGACGATCAGAAGGGCACGACCGAAGCGTTCCTGCAGCCTGGGGACACGATCATCGTTCCGTAGTGGAAGTGTTGGTGTTGGAGAAGTCCGAGGTGGGGTGCTTCTTGCACCCCTTGGCGCTGGGCATGGGTTGGGTTTCCTGGAGGGCGGCGGCGTGAAAGCGCTCAGTACAAGTCTGGCGGTCCTGTCGCTCCTGCTGGCGACCACTGCGTACGGCGAGACGAAGGTCGACCCGACGCTGCGAGTGATCGCCGAGCAGCGATACGACGACGATCTGCTGCTGCGCCAGGCGGGCAACGACGGCCCGCTCAACGGTCAGTTCATGACCAAGCTGTCGCCGGAGCTCGGCCTCCGCGCGAGGGCGCCGCTCTGGACGCTGCGCACCTGGTACGCGATGGACGCGATGTACCGCGAGACGTCCGGGACCACCCGGATCGATCACCGCGGCTCGCTCCAGGCGATGCGGCAGTTCGACGAGCGCACCACCTACAAGCTCGACTTCCAGATCTACCGGGTGACCGATCCGACCTCGCTGCCCCGCGTGGGCGTGGCGCGGACGCTCTCGCCGGTGCTCTACGGCAAGGCGACGACGGGGCTCTCGTACATGGCGGCGGAGCGCTGGCAGCTCCACCCGTACCTCGTCGCTGAAGGCGCGAAGGTCTACGACGATCAGAACCGGCTGCCGGGCTACATGCTGGCGCCCGCGCTGGAGAGCTGGTTCCTCGCGACGCGGCGGACGTCCGTGGGCGGCGAGTACCGGTTCCAGTACCTCGCGATGGGCGACAAGGGCGCGCACGCGAACGGCATCTTCGGCGCGTACCGCTACCGCATCAGCCGCCCGTGGACGTTCACCACCAAGGCGGGGCCGGTCTTCTACCAGGAGAACGGCAGCGGAAATTCGGGGCTCGTGCCG
>JBJMQN010000506.1:0-6168 GCA_045802665.1 Myxococcaceae bacterium
AGCGGACTTGAGGCGTTCCAGCTCGGACGGCGACAGCTTCGCCGGCACGTCGTACTTGATGCGATCGTTCCAATCGAGCTTGTGCTGGAAGCTGTAGACCGGCGTCTTGTCTTCCTTGTCGAGGAAGATGATCTCCATCGGGGCCAGGACCTTCGGCCGCCGTTCGCCGAGCAGGCCGACCGTGAACTCGCGCCCGCCGATGTACTCCTCGATCAGCGCGGGCTGCTTGTACTTGGTGACCATCTCCTTCACGACTTCGCGGATCTCCGCCTCGGAGTTGCACACGCTCTTCTGCACGACGCCCTTCGAAGAGCCCTCCGCGAGCGGCTTCACCATCAGCGGGAAGCGCGTGAAGTCCTTGCTGAAGCGCTCTTTCCCGGTGTGCATCACCTGGAACACGGGCGTGAGAATCCCCGCTTGCCGCACGATCTTCTTCGCCAGCGCCTTGTCCAACGCCAGTGACAACGTCGCCGGATCGGAGCCCGTGTACGGGATGTCCAGCAACTCCAGCAGCGCGGGCACCTGGCTCTCACGGTTACGGCCCTTGAGTCCCTCGGCGATGTTGAAGACGAGGTCAACCTTGGTGTCGGTGAGGAGCTGCGGCAGCTCGGACGTCGCTTCGAGATCGACGACCTCGTGGCCCCACGACGCGATCGCCTCGCGGATCGCCTGCAGCGTCGTCGGCGAGTCGTACTCGGCCTCGCTGTCCTCGTTGCCATCGCCCGTGGGCTTCACGCGCTTCACGTTGTAGGTGAAGCCGACGCGGAGCGGTCCCTTGCGCGTGGGCCTGCCGCTGCGCGCACCCTTCTCCTTGATCTTGTAGCGGCGCGCGGCCGACTGGATCACCGTGTCGATCACGCCGTCGAAGTGCAGCCCGTCCAGGCTCGCCGCCGCGTAGATGCCCGCGCCCGGCTCCAGGGAGGGCAGCGCGTTGATCTCGAGGAAGTACGGCACGCCGGCATCCGACAACCGGAAATCGATGCGGCCCAAATCGCGCGTGTTGAGCACGCCGAACGCCTTCTGCGCCATCTGCCGGACTTCGGCGGAGGTGTCCTGAGGAATCTGCGCGGGCGCTCGAACGCTGACGGCCTTGTCGTTCGTGGTCTTCAGCTCGTAGTCGTAGATCTGGTAGCGGCGGTGCTTCGTCGCTTCCGGATCGATGACGTACTCGACGGGGACCATCACGCCGCCGAACTCGTTGTCGAGCTCCGCGAGGTACGGCACCGTCAGGTCCTTGCCGCTGATGAACTCCTCCACCAGCACGCCCGCCGGATAACGCGCGAGCGCCGCGGCGACCTTCGCCTTGAGCTCCTGCACGCTCTCAGCGATCGAGTCCTGCGTGATGCCCTTCGAAGAGCCTTCGAAGTTCGGCTTCACGATCACCGGGAAGTGGAGATCACCGATCTTCAGCTGCGCGAGATCCTCCACGAAGAGCCAGCGCGGCGTGCGGATGCCGTGCTCGCGCAGGACGAGCTTGGTGAGCTGCTTGTCCAGGGTCAGCGCCAGCGCGTACGGATCAGAGCCGGTGTACGCGAAGCCCAGCTCCTCGAAGAGGCCCGGATAGAACGCCTCGCGGAAGCGGCCGCGGCGGCCTTCCGCCGTGTTGAAGATGAGGTCCGGGCTGTACGCCTCCAGCCGCGAGACGGTGCGCGACGCGGGGCCGGAGACCTCGAACCGCTCGAGGCGGTGACCGAGCCGTTCGATCGCACCGGCGATCGCCTTCACGGTCTCTTCGGTGTCGAACTCTGCTTCCTCTTCGGCATTGGAGAGCCGGAGGTTGTACGTCAGCGCTACCTTCATGCGCTCCTCCCCTGCGGGTACCGTAAAACTCGTTCAGGCTGCACTGCGCTCGTGGGCCGGTCCGCGATCTTCGCGCCCGCCACGACCTTGCCATCCACCACCTGCGTCTGCGCCCACGCGTCGCCCAACCGCCGCCCCAGCGGATCGCGGAGGACGCGCAGACCTTCGATTCCACCGATGACCGACAGTCCTCCCAGAAACGCCGCGAGCCCCAGCGGGTCCGGCATCATGCCGAGGAGAACAATGAGCGCGAACGGCGCATTGCGCAGCACGCTGTCTCTGTTGCGAGCGGCGGACTGCGTCGGCAGGTGCATCACCTTCACGCCGAAGATCTTCTTGCCCGGGCTCTGGCCCTGCAGAAAGCCGTCCGCGAAGAGCAGGAACAGGATCGCCATCACCGTCCCGGCCGGCCCGCACGCTTTGTAGATCCCGAAGCCGAGCGCGACGTCGATCGCTCGCGCGCCGAACCGCAGGAACAGCGACGCCTTCGGATACGGAGAGCCCGCGTCGCGTTCGGTGACGACGCGGAGGCCGCGGCGGGTCTGGGACGAATCGCTCACTCGTCCTGCCCCGGCTCGTCGTATTCGCCGGCGAGCTGCCGAAGCCGTTCGTGCGCGCTCACCGGCGCGGGCGCGGAGGCCTGCTCCTGAGATTCCGCCATCCGCTGCAGATGCGCGAGCGCCTCATCCGAGCTGCGCGGCTGGGTCTCCGCCTCCCCCTCGCGCGTGAAAAACACGAACGCCATGGCGGGGCGCTTGCTGGCCTCGCGCATGGCGAACTGAACTCCATCCAGATTCCACCCGAGCCCAGCCCAGTGATTCAGGCACCGCTCCAGAGATCCTTCATCCACGGTGGAGAGCTCCACGACCTTGTAGAGCAGCGGACCCGGCTCACGGAGGACCGCGGCGCGCGCTCCCGGGCGGTTGCCTCGCTCACGCCTGGCAGGCGGAGGCTTCTGGCTCTTCCGGGGGCGTCTTTTCATCGCGGGAGCCCGACGATCTGCCCCAACTGCGAAAAGCGTTCAAGTCGCAGAAGCACCCAGAGTCTCAGAGCAGCTTCGCCGCCTCCATCGCGTGGTAGGTGAGGATGAGATCCGCTCCCGCTCGCTTGATGGACGTGAGCACCTCCATCATCACGCGCTGCTCGTCGATCCAGCCGTTGGCCCCGGCGGCCTTCACCATCGCGTACTCGCCGGACACGTTGTACGCCGCGACGGGGACATGGGTTGCGGCCTTCACCTTGCTGATGACATCCAGGTAGCTGAGCGCGGGTTTCACCATCACCATGTCGGCGCCCTCGGCGAGATCGAGCTCCACCTCCTTGAGCGCCTCGCGGATGTTGCCCGGATCCATCTGGTAACCGCGGCGATCTCCGAACTGCGGCGCGCTCTGAGCGGCCTCGCGAAAAGGACCGTAGAAGCCGGACGCGTACTTCGCCGCGTACGAGAGGATGGGCGTCTCTTCGAACTTCGACTCGTCGAGCGCTTTGCGAATCGCCGCCACTCGCCCATCCATCATGTCGGAGGGCGCGATGATGTCCGCGCCGGCCTGCGCGCAGCTCACCGCCATCTGCGCGAGCAGCGGCAGCGTCGCGTCGTTCGCCACCTGGTGGT
Source organism: Myxococcaceae bacterium (assembly GCA_045802665.1). Classification (GTDB taxonomy): domain Bacteria; phylum Myxococcota; class Myxococcia; order Myxococcales; family Myxococcaceae; genus JBJMQN01. The sequence goes on from JBJMQN010000506.1 coordinate 3,413, forward strand.
TTTCGATGACCCCGCAGTGGCCGTGGTCCGTGTATTCGCAGAGGCAGATGTCCGCCATCAGCTGCAGCGTCGGCACCGCCTCTTTGATCTCGCGCAGCGCCTTCTGGACGATGCCGTCTTTCGCGTAGGCGCCGGTGCCGCGGCCATCCTTGTGATCCGGAATCCCGAACAGGATCACGGAGGGGATGCCCAGCGCATGAGCTGCCTTCGCCTCGGCCACCGCATGCTCGACCGAGAGGTTGAACACGCCCGGCATCGAAGGAATCGGCCGCTTGATGCCGCGCCCTTCGACCACGAAGAGCGGATAGATGAAGTCATCCGGCCGGAGATCCGTCTCGCGCACCATGCGGCGGAGGACGTCATTCTTGCGGAGGCGGCGGGGACGGCTGTGCGGGAACGTCATGGCAGTCACAATGCCAGCGGGCCGCGCGTTCTTCCATGGACTCCGGTGCGCGTGGGCTGCTCGCTGGGCAATCAGGGCATGAGCATTCGGGCCACTTCTTCGGTGTAGGGCCTGTCGTCGGCGTGCACGAACAGCGGCGGCAGGACCTCCAGCGGCCGGCCGCGGCCCTTGTACGAGGTCAGCAACGCGAGCTTCGCGGGACCCTGTCCGCGCGGATGTACGAGCTTCAGCGTGGCCGGAGCGAGACCTTTTTCAAGCAACTGCTGCAGCAACACGTGGAGGCGCGCCGCCGGGTAGACCATGTGAAACGCGCCATCGTTTCGAAGCAGGTGCGCGGCCGCCGCGACGACGTCTTGCAGCGTGCAGGACAGCTCATGCCTCGCGATCGCCCGTTCGGGGTTGGGGCTCACGTTCCCCAGCGCCGCCGGGCGGTACGGCGGATTCGCGAAGACCGCGGAGAAGGCGCCAGCGGGAAACAGCGACTTCGCTCGCCGCAGATCTCCATTCACGAGCGCGACGCGATCCTCGAGCTGGTTGAGCTGAACGTTGCGTTGAGCGAGCGCGTACAGCTCCGGCTGAAGCTCCAGCCCGGTGAGGCTGCTCACGTCAAACTTGTGCGCGAGGAGCAGCGGGATCACGCCGGCGCCGGTGCCGAGATCGATCGCCGGGCCACTGACGCCGTGGCTCATGGCGAAGTGCACGAGCAGGACAGGATCCAGGTTGAACCGGTAGCCGTGCCGCCGCTGCAGGATGCGCACGCCGCAGATCGAATCCAGCGACTCCCCTGCCCTCGCGCTGAGCGGGCGCTGTTCGACGGCCGCTGTGCTTGCGGTGGACACGTCTGACATCAGGCTCCTCAGGCTCCGGAGATGGGAGCGAGCAGCCCCATGGGCGGGCTCGGCGACACGCGCACCGTGCGAGGCGGGAGCTGCTGCGCGGCTTCGATCACGGCCCGCAGCTCCCACATCGGCGGAGGATTGAGCGCGAAGCCCGCCTGGAACTGGCCTTCCTGAACCGCCGCGACGAGCGACTCCAGCGATTCAACGGTGGAGACGTTCGGGTGGTCCGCTCGTTCGGGCTGCTGAATGCCGAGGACCGTCTTCAGCACCAGCGCTTCGAGCAGCGCGAGATCCAGACTTCGCAGCGTGGGGTTCCTCGGCACTGCGGGGTATGTGGACAGCGCCATCGACCGGCGGAAGCGCAAGAGCTTCCCGCGCCCCTCCGGCAGCACCAGCAGCACCGCGTGGTACCCGGTGGAGAGCGACGCGAGCAGCTCCCGAGCCGCATCCAGCCCCATCGGCGTCGTCAGCGCCGCCTCGAGATCGTAGATGAACGCATAGTCGCGAACGATCGTGAGGAACGTCTCGGGTTTGAAGGTGGGGATGCCGCGCAGCGCGCGATGAATGGGCTGGAACTGGAGCGCCGGATCCGAGAGCGGAAAGACCGCCACCGTCGCGCCCTCGGGCACGGCGTAGAGCGTCCGCATCGGCACGTCTTCCAGCGTTCGCCGGATGCGCCGCGCGAGATCCGGAGAAGGCACTCGGTACAGGCGCACGCGCAGATCGCCGACGGACGTCTGGCGATCAGGTTCACGTCCGGCCACCGCGTCCGCGAGGACTTTCTGAAGCGCGTGCTGATCGTCAGGAGCGAGCGCGGGGATCATCGCTCCCGGCTCAGCAGCCGCCGCGTCGAGCTCCAGCGGCATCGCGTCGCCATCTTCGAGCTCGCAGATGAGCGCGCGGCCAGCGCCGCCGGGGACTCCGCCGAACACCGGCTGAATCTCCATCACCGCGAACGCAGGGGGATCGTCTTGAAAGGGGCGATAGGTTGTCGCAGGCAGTACGCGCGCCATGGCGCGGTAAGGGTGTGCACCGCTGCGAGAACTCGCCCGGCGACCGGTTGGCTATGGAGCGAGCAGCCGGGCTCTCACCACCAGACGCGGCGGTACGGCCGGTCCAGCTCGGGGTCCCGGTAGATCGCCGCGGGGTTCTTCTCCGCGCTCTCTTCCCAGAGCAGGCTCACCGCGGCGATGGCGCCCGTCGCCGAGAGCAGCGAGAGCACGTACGGCGTGGGCTTGTCGAAGCCGCCGAGCACGAGCGCGGACAGCACCAGCACCGCGCCGCCGACGCCCGCGCCAAAGATGTCCGCTCTGAGGATTTGATTGCTCGTTGGATCGTAGCGAAGCGTCGTGAGGGCCATCGCGCCCGCGCCGATGCCCGTGGCCATGCCGATGACGTCGAACACCGTGCCGGGGGCGGGCTTCTGGCCGGAGTTTCCGATGATCGCCATCAGCAGCGCCGCGTAGGCCGCGCCCCACCCCGCGCCTGAGGCCATCAAGAGCCCATGCCGCGCG
>JBJMQN010000507.1:0-3194 GCA_045802665.1 Myxococcaceae bacterium
GGAGCCCCGCTCACGTGGATTCCGAAGCATGGAGATAAAGTGCTACCAGATAGCGCTTTATCTCCACGCTTTACGGTCGCGCGCGGTTTTCGCTGAAGCGCGGGCAGATGAACTGGCGCTCGCGTGACTCGTGCGCGGTGATTTGCGCAGCGGACACGCGAGCACTCGGTTCTCAGCGCGAGCGGAAACTCACCCCGCTCACTGCCGCACGTAGCGACTACTTCCCGCCGTCCTTGTGCGCCTTGCCGGACATGCCGCCCATCTCGTCGCCCGAGCCGCCGGTCGCAGCCGTCTCGCCCATCTTCACCTGGCCGAGCGCGGAGTAGCAGTGCTCGCGGTGCTGCTGCAGCTTCGGGAGCATCTTGGTGAGGAGATCGTTCGTCTCGCCGGTGGGGAACTTCTTCATCGCCATGCTGACCATGTCGATCACGTGGTCGTGCCCGCTGGTCATCGCCGCCAGGTAGAGCGAGTCGAACTGCTGGCCATCCAGCGTCTTCAGATGCGCGCCGATCGCGTCCATCATCGCCTTGCCGGACTTCTCCTGCTCGCCCATCGGCGTCGGCGTGCCGAGCTTCAGATTCTTCTTCTGCGCGAGCGCCATCACGTCCTTGTCCGCCTGCTCGTGATCCGTCGCGATCATCTCGGCGGCCTGCTTCGTCGCGTCGTTCGTCGCCTTCTGCTTGGCGAGCGTCGCGAGCTGAATCTCGTGCTGGTTCGCGGCGTGGAGGTGCTCGAGGAGGCTCTTCTCGTCCATGTTCATCATCGGGGACTTCATGGACTTGTCCATCGCCTTGTCCGTCGCTTTGGTCTGCGCAAATGCGGGCGCGGCGACGGCGAGGACGACAATCAGGCTGTTGCGGAAAACGTTATTCATGTGGCTTCGGCTCCTGTGAATGAGGGGCGCGGAAGATGCCCGCTCCACACAGAAGCGCACCTGATCAACGGGAGCACGCAGGCGTCGCGCTCAGGACATCAGCGCGTTCGGGAGTGTGCACTTACAGCCGCTGCACTGCCCCCCAGATCAAAGGAACGGTGAGCAGCGAGATCGGAACGCCGAGTCCCACAAGCAGCGCCGTGAGCTCGCCGTCGAGATCGTATTCGGTCGCGAGCACGCTGGCAGTCACCATCGGAGGCATCGCCGCCTGGGTGATGCTGATGCGCTCCAGCTCGCCGAAGTGAGGGGCGACGAAGTAGAGCAGCAGAAAAACCATCAGCGGCGCCGCTGCAAGTTTGTACAAGAGACCAACCGCCACCGGACGAGCCCTGCTCCGAAGCGCGCCGAGGCGAAGTTGCCAACCGACGCTCGCGAGCGCGATCGGGGAGAGCGTATCCGCCAACCGCTGCAGCACCGACTCCGCGACGTCGGGATACGCGAACGGCCGGGAGAGCAGCGCGAAGATCAGCGCGAGGAACGGAGCGAAGCGCAGCACGCGCAGCACGAGCAATCGGAACGACGCATGCCGCCCGCTCATGTGCGCCGCGAACGGAACCGCGACGAGGCTGAGCACCAGAAAGCTGCCGAGCTGATCCACCACCAGCGCGAGCTGCATGCCCTCCTTCCCCGCGAATGCCTCCATCATCGGCAGGCCCATGAACGCGGTGTTCCCAAGGCCGCAAGCCAACGCCAGTCCACCCGCAGTGCGCCGACTGACGACGTTCGGGGAGAGCAACAGCGCCAGCGCCGCCGCGACGAGAAACACCATCCAGAGCGAGCCCGCCGCGAGGAGCAGCTCAGGCCGAAACGGAATCTTGTGGATCGTGTGGATGATCAGCGCCGGCAACGCGAGCCACATCACCCAGCTGTTCAAGACGACCGGCGTGCTCTCCGGAAGCTTCCCGCTTCGGCGCGCGAGGACCCCGGCCAGAAAGCAGATCGCGAGGAGCCAGAGATTCGCCAAAGCACCGCCGAGTCAATCAGCGACATGCCACGGCGCGAAGCACGAAACGAAGCGGTTCGACAGAACCGTCAGATCTCCGCGGCTGCCGTCACGAGCCTGATGGCCAGCGCGTCCTCGGCAGCCGCCACTCTGCGGTCATTGAAGCGCTCGGCGAGCACCGCTCGAACATCGTGACCGATCTTCGCGGCGGCGACGCAGGCCACGGCTGCCACCAGAATCGCCGGAAGCAGCGGCCTCTTCGCACCGCGAGCGAGCACCGCACCTGCCACGCTCGCGAGCGCTATTCGGCCGCTGATGCTGGACGGCTCGAGCCGGGACGGGATCCACTTCGACTTGTCCGCGACGAGTTCGAACGCGATCGCGGCACCGGCCACCAGTCGCGCGACCGGCTTCTGCAACGGTGCAGGCAGCCCCGGCGTCCGAGCGGAAATCAATCCAGCGGTGCCGATCATCATGCGGAGACCGCTCGCAGCGCCGACGAGGGCGGCCCTCCGAAACAGATTCATCACGCCTCCTACATGCCGCTCGGGAACGTCTCCGGAGCCTCGCCGGTCTCCCACTCGCTGCTGCGCTCCAACGGCTCCAGCGCGGTCGTCTCGTCGATGTGAATCACGCCATCGAACTGCTCGACGAGGTTCACGTGGAAGTAATGGCTGCGCCGCTCCGTCTCCGGGCGATACACGACACCGATTGCGCGATGGAGCCGCTCTTCGCGAAGACCGGCGCTCGCCTCGCCGAGATCATCCAGCGACAGGTAGAACCGCGGATGTCCGACGTCGTGGAACAGCCGCTCGTAGCTTCGCTGCAGCGACGGGCGCACCCGTTTGCGTTCGGCGTCGAGGCCCCAATCGCTCGCGGCGGTGACGCGTCCGTGGTGGGTGGTGAGGCCGATCAGTCTGCAGCTCGGTCCATACCGCTCCCGAGCGAGCTCGCCGAGGTTCAGCTCTCCCTCCCGCCCCATCTCCGTCGCTCGCGCGTCGCCCACGTGGCTGTTGTGCGCCCAGACGACGATCTTCGCCGGGTCGCCTCGCCGCGACAGATGCCGCGAAAGCGCCTCGAGCGTGTCCGCCATGTGCGAGTCGCGCAGGTTCCACGACGACGTCGCTCCGGTGAACATGGTCCGGTAGTAGAGCTCCGCGTTGCGGACGGTGCGCGCGTTCTGCTCGGCGTCGAAATAATCCTCTTCGGTCCGCAGCCCCGAGCCGAGGTACTTGCCCGCCGCGCTGCGCAGGTTCACGAGTTGCGCGATCGCCTCGGTCTCGCAGTCCGGGAAGATGCCGCGCGTGACGTTCATCC
>JBJMQN010000508.1:0-4614 GCA_045802665.1 Myxococcaceae bacterium
CGTCTGGGCCAAGGCGCTCTCGGGCAACAACACGGTCTACCCGAACGCCGTCGCCGTGGATCCTTCCGGCAACGCCATCGTCGTCGGGCAGTTCATCGGCACCGTGAACTTCGGCCTGGGCAACCTCACGGGCAAGGGCAGCTACGACGCCTTCGCCATGAAGCTGAGCGCGGCGAGTGGCACCCCGTCCTGGGTCAAGACCTGGGGCGACTCGGACGCGGGGGGGAACAAGCAGCAGGCCGATTACGTCGCGACGGACGCCTCGGGCAACGTGGACGTCGCGGATCTCACGGCGAAGGCGGAGCAGTACAAAGATTCGCTCGCGGCGCTGATGGTGACGTACCCCTCCACGCACGGCGTCTTCGAAGAGCAGATCAAATCCATCTGCCAGACCATCCACGAGCGCGGCGGCCAGGTGTACATGGACGGCGCGAACATGAACGCGCAGGTCGGCGTCTCACGCCCCGGCGACATCGGCGCGGACGTCTGCCATCTGAACCTGCACAAGACCTTCTGCATCCCGCACGGCGGTGGCGGTCCCGGCATGGGCCCCATCTGCGTGGCGCCGCAGCTCGCGCCGTTTCTCCCCGGCCACCCCGTCGTGAAGACTGGCGGCGAGCAGGCCATTGGTCCCCTCTCCGGGGCGCCGTGGGGGAGCGCGTCGATCCTCCCGATCAGCTGGATGTACATCCAGATGATGGGCGGCGAAGGGCTCACGCAGGCCACGAAGGTCGCGATCCTGAACGCGAACTACATCGCCACGCGGCTGCAGCCGCACTACCCGGTGCTGTATCGCGGCGCGCAGGGCAGGGTGGCGCACGAGTGCATCCTCGACATGCGCAAGCTCAAGCAGAGCGCGGGCATCGAGGTGGAAGACATCGCCAAGCGGCTGATGGACTACGGCTTCCACGCGCCCACCGTCAGCTTCCCCGTCGCGGGCACGATGATGGTGGAGCCCACCGAGAGCGAGTCCAAGCAGGAGCTGGACAGGTTCTGCGACGCGATGATCGCCATCCGCGGCGAGATCCGCGAGATCGAAGAGGGCAAGCAGCCCCGCGAAGGCAACGTGCTCAAGATGGCCCCGCACACCGCGGACGTGATCGCGGGCACGAAGTGGGAGCGCCCGTACTCGCGCGAGAAGGCCGCGTTTCCGCTCCAGACGCTGCACCGGCACAAGTTCTGGCCGGCGGTGGGACGCCTCAACGCGGTGCTCGGAGACCGGAAGCTCGTCTGCTCCTGCCCGCCGATCGAGGAGTACATGGAGCCGGCGACGGCGCGCGCGTAGGTCGCGGGGGCGCACCTGTGCAGCTTGAGCTCTGCGGCTGCCGCTTACTTCGCCGCGGGAAGCAGGACGCGGAAGGTGGCGCCGACGCCGGGGAGGCTGCTCACGAGGATCTCTCCGCCGTGCGCCTCGACGACATTCCGGCAAACGGTGAGGCCCATTCCGATCGCTGAACCAATCGGCCGCGTGGTGAAGAACGGCTCGAAGATGCGCTGCTGGCTGTCCGCCGCGATTCCGACGCCGTTGTCCTGAACCTCCAGCACGGCCCGGCCATCGGGCGCCACGCCGGTGCGCACGACGATCTGGTTTCGCTCGGGGGGGCGGCCCTCCAGCGCGTGCACGGCGTTCACCACGAGCTGCACCATGACCTGCCCCAGCTGTCCCTCGTTCCCGTTCACCAGCGGGGTGTGGCCGAAGTCCGTGACGAGCTGCGTGCGGTGCTTGGTCTCGTTGTGGGTGAGCGTCAGGCAGCGTTCGGCGAGGTGCTGCAGATCCACGAGCCCGTTCAACTCGTCGTTGGAGCGGACGAACGTCTGCAGGTCGCGAACGATATGAACGACGCGCTCGACCCCGTTCGACGCATCGGCGATCGCCGCCCGGACCTCGTCCAGGAGCGCTCCCTCGAGCTTCTCCGTCTCCAGCTCCTGCCCCACGAACTGCAGGTTGCTGCTGGCGTAGGCGAGCGGATTGTTCACCTCGTGCGCCACGCCCGCCGCGAGCCGCCCCACACAGGCCATGCGCTCGCTGAACGCCATCTGATCTCGCATCCGCAGCCGGTCCGTCACCTCCGTGGCCACGAAGGCGAAGCGGGCGTGCTTCTCGTTCGCGCGGCCGGGCAGCATCGTCGCGGCGCACGCGAGCACCCGTGCATCTCTGTCGGAGCCTCGGGTGTACTCGAACCGCTGGGTCAGGCCGGTCCGAGCGGCCTCCGCAAGAACGTCCAACCAGACCCGGGTCGTCTCGGCGGGCGAGCCCAGCTCCGCGCTCGTCCGGCCGGCGATGCGCTCCGCCGGGATTCCGAAGAAGCTGCTGACCGCGGGGTTCGCCGTCACGTACCTCAGGACAGCTCCCTCCGCCTGCAGAATCCCCACGAGCTGCGGGCCGTGATCGAACATTACGCGCAGCATCGCGGTCTGCTCTTCCATCATCCGCGCGTTGCGTTCGCGCTCCTCGAGGAGCTGTTGTCGCGCGGAGAGCTCCGCGGCACGCAAGAGCGCGGCGCTGATGATCCCCGCGGTGAGCTGAACCGTCTCCACGTCCTCGTCGTCGAACGCGGCGACGGCAGGGGAGAGGACTTTCAGGACGCCGATTCGCCGCTCGTGCACCAGCGGAACCGCCAGCATCGACCGCGCATGAATCGTCCGGCACTGCGCCACGTTCACGCGCGCATCGGTCTCGGAGTCGTCACAGCGCATCGCCGTTCCAGCGGCCAGGCACGCTCCGGCGAGGCTCTGAGCAGCCGGCACCCTCTGACCGAGGTGCGGAGCCACGGTGCCGGAGGTCGCGCGGTACACCAGCGAATCGCCCTCGAGGAGCTCGACGACCGCACCGTGCGCGTTGGTGAGGCGCTGGGCCTTGTCCACGATCACCGCGAGCACGTGCTCGAGATCGATCCCCGAGGTCAGGATGTCGTACTGGGTGGCGATGATCGACGCGAGCCGCTGCTCGCGCGGCAGGCGCGCTGGACGGGCTGCGCGGCTGTAGGGAAACGGCACGACGTCGGCTGAAGGGGCCATGGCGGACCAGCCGTTTCTGCAAGCCGAGTGCTCGCCACGGGTGTCAGAGCTTCCGCACGCTTGGGCGCGAGCACGGAGGGATCTTCAGGGTCATCAGCCAGCGCCGGGTAGATAGCGACCCAGCCCGATCGCCTGCTCAGTCAGCGGACCGGAACAGCCGAAGCCTCGGGCCACCGCCCATGTCGATGAAGAACCCGAACGAGAACTTCACCGTCGAGTCCGCCGTGACGAGGCCCGGCGGCGGGTTCGGGAACGGCTGCGCGCGTTCGAAGCTCTTCACCGCTTCGAGGTCCAGGAAGTCGAGCCCACAGCTCTTCTCCACGTAGACGTCCTTCACGCGGCCCTGCTCGTTGAGCGTGACGTTGAGCACCGTGTACCGATCGCGCCCGCCGAAGATCTGCCCGGAGGGATCGCGCACCCGGAGCGAGGCGGACGGATCCCAGTGCATGCCCACGCTCTGCTTCACGCGATTGAAGAACGAGGCGTACTTCCATTCCTTCGTGTTGAGGAACGTCCCGTCGCCTTCGTCCACGTCCTCGAGGTGATCGTTCGCCGCCGCACCGGAGAGCTTGTCGAGCACCGCCGCGGAGGGCAGCAGGTTCGCCACGCCCTCTTTGCCGACGCGCCCGTTGGATGGCGCCTCGCCGTCGTTGCTCCCAGGCGCGATCTTCAGCCGGTTCGAGTTGCCCTGCACCGCCTCGGACTCGCTCTGGTTCTCGACGTTCACGCCGGGGCCGCGCTCGTTCTTCATCTGCAGCGCGATCTCCTGCCGCTCTTTGACGTCCGGGACCTCCAGCGTCGCCTTCTTCTGAGAGGGCTCCATGAGCGGCCGGTCGTCCTGCCCGATGCCGTCGTTGCCCGCGACCTGCGGCTTCTCGGCGTCGTCATGCCCCGCGCCGTTCTGCGGCACGGTCGTCGTGTGGCGCGGCATCGCGTTCCGGTAGAACGGCGTCGTCTCCTTCGCGCGCGTCTCCTTCTTCACCTTGTTCGAGGACTCCGCGAGGTACTTCGCGTTCGGATCCTCCTGCTTGTTGCCCGGCGCCGTCTCCACCACCTGACCTTGCGGCGTCTGGTCCGGCTTCTTGATCTCCTCCAACGGCTTGTCCCGCTGGGCGAGCTGCTTCTGCGGCTGCTCCTTCTGCTGCTCGGCCGGGTTGTTGCCGCGGTTCTGCTGCCACTGCTGCGCGGTCAGCGGGCGCATCTCCACGGGCTTCTGCGGCACGTTCCTGGGCGCGCCACCGGGGATGTGCAGCTCCACGAACGCGAGGAACAGCAGCACCGCGACGAAGGCGATGTGCCCCAATGCGGCGAGCAACAGCGCCAACAGCCCCCGCCGAAGCCCGGAGCGCCGTCGTCTCGCTTGTGCAGGGTGTGGAGTCATGTCTGCCACGGCGGTCCCGATTCTAACGCCGGGACGGACGGTTCGTTCCCTCTTGCTTCGCGGGTGGCAGAGTGGACATGGCCGCCTGAGGAGTGAAGGTCCCAGCCGCCAGTTCCGTTGAGCAATTCTCAGTAAATGGCGCTCACCTCAGCCCCGCTGAAGTAGTGGCGGAGGATGGTCTTGTAGTCCTGTCCTGCTTCAGCCCGTCCAATGGC
>JBJMQN010000509.1:0-6598 GCA_045802665.1 Myxococcaceae bacterium
CTACTTCGAGCTCGGCAGGAACGAAGAGGCGCGCAAGGCGTACGAGAGCGCGCTAATGCGGCTGCCCTCCTCGGTGGACGCGCGCATCGGGCTCGCGCGATTGGACGGCGAGGCGGGAAAGCGGGACGAGGCCATCGCTCAGCTCGCCTCCGTGTTGAAGACCGCGCCCGACAACGTGCTCGCGCTCACGAGCCACGCCGCGCTGTGCGTGAACCGCGCCGCGCCGGGAGATCTGGAGGCGGCGGTCGCGGAGACGGATCATGCGCTCACGATCGCGCCGGATGACGAGCGCGCGCTCTACGTCCGCGGCAACGCGCTCCTCGCCTCGAAGAACCAGACGGACGCGCAGCAGATCTTCGAACGGCTCGGCAAAACGCGGCCAAAGTCCCCGCTCGCAGACTACGGCCTCGCGCGGGTGGCGGCGGCGAAGGGCGATCGGCTGACGGCACTCACCGAGCTTCGGAGCGCGCTCGAGAAGGCGAAGGAGCAGCCGGGTGCGCTGAACGCCTCCGCGGTGCGTGCAGATCCTGCGTTCCATTTTCTGCAGGCTGACGCAGACTTCGCGCAGCTTCTTCCCGCGCAATGATTCGGCAGCTCATCAACTTCGCGATCACCGCCGTCTACACGGCCATCCTCTTCCCGATCGCCGTGCTCATTTCGCTCCTCAAGTGGGACTGGGGTGCGGGCATGTGGCTCGCGCGCGAGGCGTGGGCGCCTCCGCAGCTGTTCCTCGCGAGGGCGGATCTGAAGATCAGCGGGCAGCAGAACGTGGACCCGAAGCGGCCCACGATCTACGTTTGCAACCACCAGAGCACGATCGACATCATCGTCCTGCTCCGCGCCATTCCGATGGACTTCAAGTTCATCGCCAAGGCGAGCCTTCGCTGGGTGCCGTTCCTCGGCTGGTACCTGTGGCTCGCGGGGCACGTCCTCGTCGATCGCGGAAACAGCCAGCGCGCCATCGCCTCGCTGGACAAAGCGGCGCGCCGCATCCAGAACGGGATCAGCATCGTGGTCTTCGGCGAGGGCACCCGCTCCTCCGACGGGAAGATCCTGCCATTCAAGAAGGGGCCGTTTCTGCTCGCGCTGAAGGCGGGCGTGGCGGTCGTGCCGGTGACGATCGAGGGGAGCTGGCGCGTGATGCCGAAGAACAGCTGGGACGTGAAGCCGGGGACCATCCACGTGAAGATCGGCGAGCCCATCGACGCGTCGAAGTTCGCTCTGGAGCAGCGTGAAGAGTTCATCCGGAAGGTGCGAGACGTGATCATCGATCAGAGCCTGGAAGTCGGCGGTCCGGGCGGCGACAAGACCCGCGCCATCGCGCCGAAGGGCAAAGAAGGCCTCGGACAGGCGAACGACGAATGAGACTCCTCGCGCTCGTCCTGCTGTTCGGCCTCTGTGCCTGCCCCGCCGCCACGACCTCCGGCGCCACCGGCAAGCTCTCCAAGCGCGAGCAGGCACACCTGTCTCTCGAGAAGAACGAACCCGACAAGGCGATTCCGCTGCTGGATGAGCTCGTGGCGGAGTCTCCGGCGGACTACGACCTCCTCCGCATGCGGGCGGAGGGCTACGTCAAAGGCGGCCGTTCGCAGGAGCTGCTCAAGAAGACCACCGGCAACTCCGCGCAGGATCACTACACGCGGGGCTTGCTGCTCTTCGCGCGCGCGCAGGACACGCAGGCGGCGGTGAACGAGTTTCAGGCCGGCGTCGCCGCGGCGCCTGCTGAGCCCGAGCTGCACTACCGGCTCGGCATCGCGCTGCTGGAGTCCGAGCAGTACGACAAGGCGCTGCCGCCGCTGCTCGAGGCCGCCCGCCTCGCTCCGGATCGGCGCGCGTATCAGCTTCCGCTCGCCAAGGCGCTGTATCGCAACGGCAGGTCGAAGGAAGCGGTGGACGCGCTCCGCCGTGTCGCGCTCTCCAACCCCACGCCCGCGGAGGTCGTCACCGCGCGGCAGCTGATGACGCAGATCGCGGATCCCTTCGCGAACTTCCCCAAGGCGATGGAGGGCAAGCTCGATCAGGGGATGAAGTGGCTCAACCAGATGGACGTGCCGCAGCAGGCGATCATCGCGTTCGAGGAGATCCTCCACGACTACCCGGATCTCGCCTCGGTGCACGGGCTGCTCGGGCTTGCGTATCAGCGCATCGACGACGCCGGGCGCGCGGTGGAGGAGTTCAAGCACGCCATCGAGCTGGATCCGCAGCAGGGCCGGCCGCACTACTACCTGGGCGTGCTGTACCAGGCGCGGCAGCGGCCCGAGGTCGCTCGCGAGGAGTTTCAGAAGGCGATCGATCTGGACCCTTTCCTTGACGACGCGTGGGGCAGGCTCGGAGATCTGGCGATGGACCGGGGCGACGCCCCTGCCGCTCAGAAGATGTTCCAGGTGCAGGCCGCGCTGACGCCGGATGCGGTGCTCCCGCGCAGCAAGCTGGCGCTCGCGCTGCAGGCGCAGGGAGACTTCGCGGCGGCGGAGCAGGAGCTGCGCAAGGTGCTCGACCGGGATCCGGAGAACGTGGAGCTGCAGCTCCGGATGGGCCTGCTCTTCGCGGACAAGAAGAAGCAGTCCTCGCGCCCGGCGGATCGCGAGGCGGCGAATGCCGAGGCCGAGAAGTGGCTGCACAAGGTCCTCGACGCGCAGCCGGACAACGCCATCGCCTCTCAGGCGCTCGAGACGCTCCACGCGATGTAGGGACTTCCGTTCTGGCCCGGCCGAAGTACGCTGGCCGGCCCGACCCCGAACATGAGCGAGCCCGCGAACCCCAAGCCTCCGCCGCGCACGCCGACGAACCCGGACGCGTTCAAGGCCGTGTCCGCCGCGCGCATGGCCGGGATCAAGCAGGCCGAACGCCCCCGCAGCTTCGGCGAGAAGGTGAAGTCGGTGTTCGCCGACATCACGCTCAACGCGTGGGCGTCGCTCAAGCAGCTCGGCAAGGACTTCAAGAACTCGGACCGGTTCTTCAAGTACAAGGCCGGCGTCGTCGCCCTGTGGCTCGTGCTCTCGGTGACCGGCTTCATGGTCGCCACGTCAGCGACGTCGCTCTCCGCGAAAAACTCGCTGGATTGCAAGCTCACCGTCGCCGAGGTCGTGGGCGAGCCGGTCTACTCGCTCAAGAACGTCGGCACCGATCCCTGGACGGACATCATCGTGATCGCGAACGGCACCTACCGCCTCGCGTCCGCGAAGGTGGATCCGAACGACACGCTCACCTTCGAGGTGAAGCGCCTCACCGGTCCCAACGGCAAGCCCGCGCCGAAGGACATGAAGATCACCGACCTCACCCTCAAGACGAACGAGGGCAAGTCCACGCTGATCAAAGAAGGCGAGCCCGTCGAGTAGCGGGCTACTTCTTCTTCTTCTTCGGGTGCCCGGCGTCCGCGCTGCCCGAGCCGCCCGTGCCGGTGTTCGACCAGGGGCTGTCGTCCTTCACCACCGTGCCGCCACCCTGCCACGGCGTCGCGCCCGCGGCGCCCTCCGTGTTCCGCTGGTTCTCCACGCCGGACGAGGTGTCCTGACCGCGCGTCGAGTTGCCCTCCTTCGCCTGCACCTTGCTGCAGCCCCACAACAGACAAGCCGCCACCGCACCCAAAGCCAACGCCCTCACCACGTTCATTACGGATCCTCCTCGTCGTTCACCCGGCACCCAGCACCCAGCACCGAGGTCCCGAAGGTGCGAACCCCGCGAGCGAGCAGCATCCCGGCGCGCGCGACAGGAGCGAGTTCAGCGCGCGACCTTTCCCCGCAAAAGCCACGGGCGCCACAGGATCTCTCCCGGGCGCCCGCGCAAAAACATCTCAGAAGAACCGAACTACTCCGCCTTCGCTTCGGTCTTCTCTTCGGTCGCTTCCGCCTTCGTGGGGCGATCCACGAGCTCCAGCAGCGCCACGTCCGCCGCGTCACCGATTCGGTGACCCAGGTGGATGATGCGCGTGTAGCCGCCCGGGCGGTTCGCGTAGCGATCCTTCAGCTCGCTGAACACCTTCGCGAGGACGACCTTGTTCTTCACGATCTTCGCCGCGAGGCGCTGATTCGCGAGGCCGCCGCGCTTGGCGAGCGTGATCACGCGCTCGGCCATCTTGCGCGCTTCCTTCGCCTTGGGCGTGGTGGTCTTGATCGCCTCGTGCTCGAGCAGCGAGGTGACCATGTTGTTCAGCATCGCGAGCCTGTGGCTCGTGGTGCGGTGGAGCTTCCTCTGTCCGTATCCGTGTCGCATCGCTTGCTGCCTTTCATAAACCGGCGGCCGTCATCAGGTACCGCTCGGGAAGCGAGCCCGGGTTTGCACCCACGCCCGCGTTTTAGATGCGCCGCTGCCCCGACCATTCGGAGCAGCAGCGCGCTTCCAAACTAGATCGCGCCGCCGGTGGTGCTGCCACCCGGCGCCGGCGCGGGCATCGTCTTCGGAGGCCAGTTCTCGAGCTTCATCCCGAGCGAGAGCCCCATCTCAGCGAGGATCTCCTTGATCTCCTTCAGCGACTTGCGGCCGAAGTTCTTCGTCTTGAGCATCTCCGCCTCGGTCTTCTGAACGAGGTCGCCGATGGTCTTGATGTTCGCCTGCTGCAGGCAGTTCGCCGAACGCACCGACAGCTCCAGCTCGTCCACCGAACGGAACAGGTTCTCGTTGAGCTTCGCCTCTTCCTTCGGCGCCGCCACCGGCATCGGCTCTTCGGTCTCGTCGAAGTTCACGAAGACCGTGAGCTGCTCCTTGATGATCTTCGCCGCGTACGCCACCGCGTCCTGCGGAGTCACCGCGCCGTTGGTCCACACTTCCAGCGCGAGCTTGTCGTAGTCCGTCTGCTGACCGACGCGCGCGTTGGTGACCTGGTAGTTCACCTTGCGGATGGGCGAGAAGAGCGAGTCCACCGGGATGGTCCCGATCGGCGCGCCCTGCACCTTGTTCGCGGTCGCCGGCACGTAGCCACGGCCGCGGCGGCAGGTGATCTCCATCCGGAGCTTTCCGCCCTCGGAGATGGTGCAGATGTGGTGACCCGGATTCAGGATCTCCACCTGGTCGTCGGCGATGATGTCGCCCGCCTTGACCTCCTTGGGGCCCTCCGCCTCGATGCGGAGCGTCTTCACCTCGTTGGTGTGCATGCGGAGCAGCACTTCCTTGAGGTTCAGGCAGATGTCCGTCACGTCCTCGGCGACTTCCGGGATCGTGCTGAACTCGTGCTCGACGCCTTCGATCTTCACGGACGTGATCGCCGCGCCCTGGAGCGACGAGAGGAGCACCCGGCGGAGGCTGTTGCCGAGCGTCGTCCCGAAGCCGCGCTCGAGCGGCTCCGCCACGAACTTGCCGTACGTCTGAGACAGCGACTCCTGCTCCACGTCCATCCGACGGGGCTTGATGAGGTCGCGCCAGTTCTTCGCCACGTGAGTGTCAGCCATGTTCGTCTTGCTTCCTTGCTTCGTGCTGCCGTTTGCCGCGCCCGCCACCGACTTACCCTTCGCCATGAAGGGAGGATGAGCGCGGTTTGAAAGTTTCGCTGTGTAACGCCTTCCCAGAAACGTCGCAGCGGAAGGAGCCTGTTTGAGGGGCGTCCTTCCGCGGCGGGACTGCTCGACGCGCGCTCGCTCGAATTACTTCGAGTAGAGCTCGACGATGAGCTGCTCCTGGATGGGCATCGTGAGATCCTCGCGGTTCGGGATCTGCTTCACGCTGCCCTTGAAGCCCTTCTTGTCCACCTCGAGCCACTGCGGAATGCCGCGGCGGTCCACCGTCTCGAGCGCCTCAGCGATGCGGATCATCTTGCGCGACTTCTCCGCCACTTCGATCGCGTTGCCCGGGCGGGTCGCGTAGGACGGGATGTTCACGCGCTTGCCGTTCACCGTGAAGTGACCGTGGCGCACCAGCTGGCGCGCCTCCGCGCGGGTGTCCGCGAAGCCCATCCGGAAGACGACGTTGTCCAGCCGGAGCTCGAGCTGCTGCAGGAGGTTCTCGCCCGTCTTGCCCTTCGCGGCGGACGCGCGGTGGTAGTAGCCGCGGAACTGGCTCTCGAGCAGGCCGTACATCCGCTTGACCTTCTGCTTCTCGCGGAGCTGCACGCCGTAGTTCGAGAACTTCACCCGGCCCTGGCCGTGCTGACCGGGCGGGTACGGGCGGCGCTCAATCGCGCACTTGTCCGTGTAGCAACGGTCGCCCTTCAGGTACATCTTGAGGTTTTCGCGCCGGCAGATGCGGCAGGAAGATTCGGTGTAACGAGCCACTTGGTTTCGCTCCTGTAGATGGTCTGGAGCGCCGGCAAATCCCGCCAGCGCCCTGAAGAGGTTTTAGACGCGGCGGCGCTTCGCCTGACGGCAGCCGTTGTGCGGGATCGGGGTCACGTCGCGGATGATGCTGATCTTGAGCCCCGCGGAGGCCAGCGCGCGGAGCGCGGACTCACGGCCAGCGCCCGGGCCCTTCACTTCGACCTCGAGCGTCCTGACGCCGTGGTCGGCGGCCTTCTTGCCCGCGTCTTCCGCAGCGACCTGGGCGGCATAAGGAGTCGACTTGCGGCTGCCCTTGAAGCCCATCAGTCCGGCCGAGCTCCACGCGATTGCGTTGCCTTGCGCGTCGGTGATTGTGATCATCGTATTGTTGAAGCTTGCATTCACGTGCGCGA
>JBJMQN010000510.1:0-4246 GCA_045802665.1 Myxococcaceae bacterium
CGGGATGGGTGCGTAGGTGTCGGCAAGCGAGGCGTCGTCCGGTTGATACGGCTCGGCGCTGACCGGCAGGTGGCGGCCCTTCATCACCACCAGCCGGCCGTCCTGCGCTTCCACCGTGAAGGTGCGTGCGTTCAGCTCGGAGAGGAGCACCCCCACGGCTCCGAGCAGGGCAATCACCCCGACGACGGTGACCAGGCGGATGAGCGCGCGGGTGGCTCGGGAACCGAAGGTGTCGGGGTGCGCCATGGCCTCTCCTCTTACCAGCAGTACGGCCAGCCGAGCGTCCCGATTGCTCCGGCCGATTCCTCGGGGGTGAGAGGGCTCTCGCCTATACTCGGGCCCGCTTGACCACCACGTTCCGCCGCCTCGGCCAGAGCGAGCTCCTACCGCGCTACATCTTCGCGGAGAGTCTGTTCGTGCGCCGCCGCGTCCTCGAGATCGGCGCTGTCGCCTCCACGGGCGGAATGTCCGCGGCGTTTCTCTCCACGCGCGGTGCGCGGTTCGTGCTCGCGTGTGACGACGATCTCGCCGCGGTGGAAGCCGCGCAGATCCGCTACAAAGACTCCGGCGTTCGCTTCCGCGCGACGGTGTTCGAGGATCTCGAGCCGCAGTCGTTCGATCTCGTGCTCGTCGCGGATCTCGCGCCGTACGTCCGCGCTCCCGCGCTGCTTCAGGAGATCTGCCGCCTCGTCGCGAAGAACGGGTATCTCATGGGCGGGTTGCGAAATCCGTCCGGGTTGTCGCTCGCGCAGATTGAAGAGCCCGAGGATCGCGAGCCGCCGCCCACGTACGGGCAGGTGCTGGACGCGCTCTCGCCGCACTTCCCGTCGGTGGAGGTGGCGACGCAGGCGCCGGTGCTCGGATACCAGCTCGCGTTCGAGCGCGGCGAAGGGCTTCAGGTCGACGGCTCGCTCACGCAGACCAGCGAAGCGGCGTACTTCGTCGTCATCGCCGGCCAATCCGCGCTGAGGCCCTTCGAGCCCACGTGGGTGCAATTGCCGCCGGAGCCGCTCGCGTTCAGCAGCAACCGCCTCGAGGAGTACGCCGAGCGGACCCGGAGCTGGGAAGAGCGCAGCGGCCGGATGAAGGAGTCCTTGCAGCGGGTGCGCGGCGAGCTGGATGACGCGAACGGCAAGGTCACCGCGCTCACGCTCACACTGGAGCAGTCCAGCGAAGAGGCTGCGCGGCTGACGGCGCAGCTCGACACGGTCCGGGGCTCGCGAGGAGATGGCCGCGAGCGGGACGATCTCGCTGCGAAAGTGAAGCGCGTCGAGTCCGAGCTGCAGGTCGCTCGTGAGCGCGCGGAAGAAGCGGAGAAGCGGACCGCGACGGTGCGCAGTCAGGTCGACGCGGCCGAACGCAGCTTTCGCGAGGCTGAAGCGAAGACGCTGGCCGCGAATGAGAACGCTCGGCTGGAGCGGGCGCGGCGCGAGGAGCTCTCCGGGCTGCTCGAAGATGCCCGGCAGCGGCTGGCCAGCGCGTACGAGGAGCTTCGCGGCGCGCAGGATCAGGTCGCGGTCGCGCGCGTCGAGGCAGAACGAGCCAGGCTCGCGAAGGAGCGCGCCGAGGATTCGCTCCGCGACAAGGACAACGAGCTCGAAGCGGCGAGGCGGCGTGAGCTCTCTCTCGCCGAACAGGTCTCGACGGGTCTCGCCGCGATCGAAGCGCTGAAGGGCGACACCGAACGTGCGAGGGCGACCGCCGCCGAAGCGGAGCAACGGCTCAAAGAGCGCGAGGCGGTGCTGCATCAGGCGCTGCGCGCGAGCGAGCTGGACCGGCAGTCTCTTGCGTCACGTCAGAGCGAGCTGGAATCGCTGCAGCAGGAGCTTCAGCGGACCCGCGATTCGCTGGGCTCGGCCGTTGCCGCCACCGACACCGAACGGGCAGCGCGCGAGTCTTCCATCGCCGCGCTGGAGCAGAAGGTCGCCGTCGCGGAGAAGGACGCGGACCGGCTCCGCGGCCTCATCGTGGACGTCGAAGAGAAGCTCGCCTCTGTTCGCGAGCAGCTCAGCCGCGAGCAGTCCGCGCACGCGGAGGCCGTCGAGAAGCTCGCGCAGTTCGAGCGCGACGCGTCCGCTCGGCAGAACGCGCTGGAGACGACCGTCTCGTCGATGGAGGTCGCTCGCAGCGAGACGCTGGCGCGGCTTCGCGAAGTGCAGGACGACCGCGACTCGCTGTCGGTACAGCTTTCGGATGTCCGGTCGTCGCTGAGCGATCTGTCGCGCGTTCGCGAAGGTGAAGCGCGGTCGTTCGCAGAGAAGCTCGCGGCGGCGCAGGCCGAGCAGAACGGCCTCGCGACCACGATCGCTGAACGTGACGTCCAGCTCTCGGAGCTCCGTTCGCGCCTGTCGAAGACGGACGAAGAGGCGCAGACCGAATCGAAAAACGCGCGCGAGCGCATCTCGCAGCTCGAGACCGAACGAGACAACCTCTCGCAGTCGTTGTCCGCGCGGCTCGGCGAGCTCAAGTCCGCGGTGGATCGCCTCTTCGAGGCTGAGCGCGCGGTGGAGTCGCTGCAGAGCGAGCTCTCCAGCAGCACTCAGCAGGTCATCGCCGCGACCGAGGAGCTCGCCACCGTCAAAGCGCGGACGCGCGAGCTGGAGAAGGAGCTCGCCGCCGAACGTGAGGCGCTCTCCGAGAAGAGCTCCCAGCTCGAGAAGCTGGAGGCCGCCGTCGCGGATGAACGCGCGCGCGCCGAAGAGCTCACCCACGCGCTCGTCGCGCGGACCAAAGAGCGCGACGGACTGCGGAGCGATCTGGAAGCTGCCCGCGGACAGGCCAGCACCACGAGCGCGGAGCTGAGCGAGAAGCTCGACGCCGCGAACGAACGCGCGCGCGAGCTCGAAGGTGCGCTCAGCCAGGCGAAGTCAGAGCTCGCGGAAGTGCGGACGGAGCTGGAAGCGGCCCACTCGGAGCTTCAGCAGAAACATCGCGCGCAGAGCGAGTCCGATCAGGAGCTCGCCGCGATTCGTGCGTCACTGGCTGACGCGACCGCGCAGGTCGGGTCGTTCGAGAAGTCGGTCATCGAGCTTCGCGAGGCGCTCGAGGAAGCGAAGAGCGCTGCCGCTACTGCTCGGACCGCCGCGGAGACCGAGCTCAAGCTCGCGAAGGAAGAAGCAGCGGAGGCGCAGGCAGCCTCTGAAGCGGAGCTGAAGCTCGCGAAAGAAGAAGCAGCTCAGGCACTCTCGACCACTCGTGAGGATGCTGCCGCGGAGCTGTCGCGCGCTCGTGAAGAGTCTGCTCAGGCGCTGGCGACGAGTCGTGCGGACGCAGCCGCAGAGCTTTCGCGTGTTCGAGAAGAAGCCGAGGCGCAGCACAAGGCCCTCACCGAGGCATTGGAACAGGCCCGCCATCGCGCCGCGGGCGACACGTCGAAGCTGAGCGCGACGCTGGAAGCACTCCGCGCCGAGCTCGCCGACGCGAAGACCGCGGCGGAAGCGCAGCGCGCGCGCCTCGAGGCTCAGCTCGCCGACAAGGAACAGGCACGGGCAAGTCTCGAACAGGCGCGCGACGATGCGCAGGCGGCGATCCTCAAGCTCACCCCGGCGAAGGATGCGCTCGCGGCGGAAGTGGAAGAGACGCGCGCGCGGCTGTCGTCCACTCAGGGAGAGCTCGGCGGGACGCTGCAGCAGACGACCGCGAAGCTCACCGAGGCGCAAGGAGAGCTCGAACGGGCGCGCGAGTCCCTCGCCGCTCGCGACGCGGACGTTCAGCGCGTGCGTTCGGAGTTCGAGAAGTTCCAGGAGCAGTTCGCGAAGGAGCGTGCGGACCTCGTCGCCGCTCGCGAGGCGCTTCAGACGGACGTCGAACGCGAGCGTCAGGAGCACCGCACCGCGCAGGAGCAGGCTCAGACGGAAGCGCGCCGGCAGGCGGATGCGCTGGATGCACTTCACGCCGAGCTGCAGCGCACTGCCGACGATCGCGCTCAGGCGAAGCAGCGGGTGGAGGAGCTCACCGCGGAGGTCGCTCGGGCGAAGTCGGATGCCGATGTGTTCGGCAGCGAAAAAGAGCGGCTCGCGGAACAGCTCGTGGCTCGCGCGCAGACGATCGAAGAGCTGCGCCGGAAGGTCGACGAGGCGGAGGCGCGGTTCAACTCCTCCGAGAGCACGCTCAAAGAGTCGCGCGCGGCGAGGGACTCGCGCGCCCGTTCGAGCTCTCCTTGCACCTCGGTGAGCTTCGCGGTCGTCTGCTGCAGCGTCCCGCCGAGCTCTCCCTGAGTGGACGACAGCCGCGCGCGCGTCTCTTC
>JBJMQN010000511.1:0-7410 GCA_045802665.1 Myxococcaceae bacterium
ACCGGCTACGACTTCAAGCGCGGCTTCACGAAGATCAAAGTCCCGATGGCGATCATCTTCGGCGACATGGATCCGCTCGCGTCCGTCGAGAGCACACGATCGGTTTATCGAGCGGCCAAGAGCGAGTACCTGCTCTGGCGCCCCGTGAAGGGCAACAGCCACGTCGAGCTCACGATGGGGCACGACATCCGGCAGATCTGTTACGACATCAAGAACCTGATCGAGTACGCGAAGACGCATCGCCATCGCGAGCCGTCGCTGCCTCGGGTTCGTTGAGCGAACCTGCTGACGATCGGAGCTCGGCTCGTAGGCCCGCGCGCCAATCGGGATTCCCCCGCGCGTCGAGAGGGCGCATCTGTGCTCGTCATGATCGGACGACCACTGATTGCACTCATGTACCACGGGCTCGGAGAGCCGGCGGACGCCCGCGTCGGCCACCGCTACACGGTGACCGTTCCGGCTTTTGAGGAGCAGCTCGATCTCGTCCGCGCGCTGCACGTGAACGTCGTCGCTCCGGAGCAGGCCACGCAGACCGGGGGCCTCATGCTCACGTTCGATGGCGGGGAGAGCTCCGTCGCTCGCGAGGCGCTGCCGCGGATGGCCGTGCGCGGGATGCGGGGCGCGGTCTTCATGACCACCGAATGGATCGGCCGCAGCGGCTTTCTGGATCGTCAGGCGCTTCGGGAGCTGCAGGCCGCCGGCTGGCTCATCGGTTCACGCGGGCACACCAACCGGCACCTCAACTCGCTGCACCCGAAAGAGCTGGAGGACGAGCTCGCGCGCTCCAAGGGTCGGCTCGAAGAATTGTTCGGGCTTCCCGTCAGTCATCTCGCGCTTCCCGGCGGCCGCTATTCGAAAAACGTGCTGGATCGCGCCCGGAAGCTGGGGCTCACCACATTCTGGACCAGCCGACCGGGGCTGTCGGCGATCCCGGTGACGGATTCGCTCGTGCGCAGGACCGCGATCAGGCGTCACGAATCCCGACGGCGGTTCACAAGGCTGGTCACCGGCGATCGCATGGTCCACGCCCTCGAGGAGCTCTCCAGCAACGCCCGCTTCACGATGCGCAGACTCGTGGGCGAGGAGCGCTACCTCAGGCTCAGCTCGGCGGTGCTCGGGTGGTTCGCGGAGAAGCCTTCGCGGCATCACCTCCGGCGGCGAACCCCAGCCCGGCCGTGAACACAGCTGAACCGATCCCTCGGCTCCGAACGTCCAACTCCGTGACCTCGCTTTTCTGCGTGGTACCGTCCGTGGGGAGGAGTCGTTTCCGTGACCACATGGGGCCGAAACGTGAGCCGTTCCCGCGCGCTGCTGCTGGCGGTCTGCTGCTGCTCTGCCGCCGCGTTCGCTCAGGACAAGGTCGAGCTCAACACCATCACCTCGGTCGCCATCCGCGGTAACGCGATCGAGATCACCGGCAGCCGCAAGCCGAACTTCACCACCTTCACGATGACGGACCCGCCGCGCCTGGTGATCGACATCTCCGAGGCGGTCTTCCAGGGCGTCCCCGACGCGATGACTGGCTCGGGCCACGTGACCGGCATCAAGACCGCGAGCTACGGCTCCGAGGCCTCCGCCATCGCTCGCGTGCTGGTGGGCTTCGACAAGGAAGTCGAGACGGACATCCACACCGTGGGCGACACGAAGCTCGTGGTCTCGCTGCTCGGAGGCGAAACCCCGGCCGTCGCCAACAACAACAACAACAACAACAACAACAACAAGGAACCCGCTGCCGACGCTGGCGTGAAGGTCGCGCAGGCTGACACCGGGAAGCAGGGCGGCCTCGACGAGAACGCCGCTCAGAAACAGGCGGCCGACGACGCGAAGGCCCAGGAGAAGGCGCGCGCGGACGCGGAAGCTCGAGCGAAGGCAGACGCCGAAGCCCAGGCGAAGGCCGCGAAAGACGCGCAGGCGCAGGCCGAGTCCGATCGCAAGGCTCAGGAGAAGGCCGCGGCCGAGGCAGCGAAGCGGGCGGAAGAGGATCGCAAGGCTTCTGAGAAGGCGGACAAAGAGGCCGCCGCGAAGGCCGCGAAGGACGCCGCCGAGCAGCTCCGTCAGCAGAAGCTCGCCGAGGAGAAAGCGAAGAAGGACGCAGAAGAGAGCCTCCGCCAGCAGAAGGCCGCCGAAGAGAAGGCGCGCAAGGACGCGGAGCGCCAGGCGGCGGAGGACGAAAAGAAGCGCAAGGCCGAGGAAGCGAAGACCGCCGCCGAAGAGAAGAAGCGGCTCGCGGACGAGAAGCGCGCCGCCGCCGAAGAGGCGAAGAAGGCCGCCGAAGAGGAGCGGAAACAGAAAGCCGAAGAGGCCCGCGCCGCCGCCGAAGACAAGAAGAAGGCCGCCGAGGAGGCCCGGAAAGCTGCCATCGAGCAGAAGCGGCAGGCAGCAGAGGCCGCGAAGGCCGCCGCCGAAGAGAAGAAGCGCCAGGCCGAGGAGGCGAAGAAGGCCGAGGCCGACGCGAAGAAGCAGAAGGCCGAGGACGCGCGCGCCGCCGCCGAAGAGAAAAAGCGTCAGGCGGAGGAGGCGAAGAAGGCCGCCGCCGAGGGCAACAAGGTCGTCGCGACTTCCACTGTGGAAGTGAGCGGCAAGAAGAAGACGATGAGCTTCGTGGGCTTCTCGCAGCAGACCGCGGCGAGCCGCGTGTACATCCGCACGAATGAGCCTGTGCGCTACGGGATTGGCGAGGAGGGCGTGAAGACGGTGGTGCTCACGCTGGACAACACGCGCATCGACATGGCGAACAACGCTCGGACGCTGGACACGAGCTTCTTCGACACGGCGGTCCAGAGCATCAAGGCGATGCCGGGTCCGAACCAGACGGTGCGGATTGAGATTGCGCTCAAGGAGTCCGTCCCGTACTCCGCGAAGCAGCAGGGCAACGAAGTCTGGGTGGAGTTCCAGAGGCCGCCGCGGAAATAACCGGGTGACGTGCTAGTCGGGCTTTCCATCGTCGCGCTGAGCGTGTGCGCGCAGCTGCCGCTGTCGACCTCCGTGCAGCTTCCGTCCGGCAAGACGGTGAACCTCGCGGCGGACTTCGCGGACACCATCAGCGGCGGGCAGAAGCTCTCCGCGCACGGCAACGTGGAGCTCTCCTCCGGCAACATGGTCGTCCGCGCGGACGAGCTCACCTACGACGCCGAATCTCAGATCGTCACCGCGAAGGGCAACGTGCGCTTCTTCGACTACCCCTACGTGGGCGTGGCGGATCAGGTGACGGTGGACATCGACGGACGCGCCGCGACGCTTCAGGGCGGCCTGTTCATGAAGAAGCGCGGCGTCAGCAACGAGCAGCTCCTCGCGGCCAAGAGCGTGGACGAGCTCAAGTCCATGGGCGACAGCCAGCTCTCCGTCACCGGCACCAGCATCCGGCAGCTCGACGAGAACACGTTCGAGGTGGAGAACCTCTCCTTCACCCCGTGCGATTGCGACGTGAACCAGATCACCTGGCGCGTCGAGGCGCGGAAGGCAAACGTGAGAGTGGGCGAGCGCGCCACGCTCACGTTCCCCGTGGTGTACGTCCAGTCGGTCCCGGTCTTCGCGCTGCCGTGGCTGTACCTGCCAGTCACCGAACGGCGAAGTGGCCTGCTGGTGCCAAAGCCGCAGTGGACTCCCAACAACGGCTTCTCGATCGATCAGCCTGTGTTCGTCACGCTGGGCGAGAGCTACGACGCGACGATCACGCCCGGTTACTACTTCGGCTCGAGCCTCCCCAACGGCGTGAAGGGACCAAGGCTCCAGACCGAGTTCCGCTACGTGCCGTCCACGCGGACGACCGGGCGGGCGACGTTGGGGCTCATCTACGACTTCAAGCCGCGGCGCGATCCGTTCAACGGCCAGCCGGCGCTCTTCGGGACGGGACAGAAAGCGCGCGGGCTCCGCGCTGAAGGGTCT
Source organism: Myxococcaceae bacterium (assembly GCA_045802665.1). Classification (GTDB taxonomy): domain Bacteria; phylum Myxococcota; class Myxococcia; order Myxococcales; family Myxococcaceae; genus JBJMQN01. The sequence continues at coordinate 3,886 of JBJMQN010000511.1, forward strand.
CTGAGCCACGATCAGGATCTCACCGGTGGCTGGCGCGATCGCATCGACGCGTCGTTCGTCAGCGATGGCTTCTACCCGCGCGATCTCACCGCCGACATCCTCGCGAGGGAGAACCAGTACCTGCGCTCGACGGGCGTCATCTACCGGCACACGGACAACCTGTGGACCGGGCTCGATGTCACGATGAGGCAGGATCTCCGCAGCGGCTTCAGCCTCTTCTACGCGGACCACGATCAGTTCGGCCGTACGATCCGCGGCTCGAACACCATGCAGCGGCTGCCCGCGCTCTCCTTCGTCGTCCCCGAGCACGTCGTCGCCGGCCCCATCCACGCGGGCTTCTCCTCCTCCTTCGTCCGCATCGCGCCGATGATCAGCAACACCGGCGACGAGGGCAGGGATGGGATCTCCTTCCAGCCCGAGCTCTCCGAGCGCCGCTACGACTGCGACGAGACCGCCGGCAACGGCCGCTTCGATGGACCTGGCGCCATCACCGACATCCCGGTGGAGGCCGCGCCGCGCTTCACGCAGGACGCGCCCAACCCCGCCTCCCGGTGCCCCGTCGTCGGTCCCGGCGAACGCGAAGCGCGCATGCGGATCGATCTCAACCCGCGCGTCTCGGCTGCGCTCAACCTCGGCCGCTTCGCGACGTTCACCCCGTACAGCTTCTTCCGCGAGGACCTCTACTACGGCGAGGCCACCGGCAACTTCACGCAGCGCGGGTACGCCGCAGCCGGCGCCGTCGCCACCACGGAGCTCTCCCGCGTCTACGAGTGGAAGCAGTTTCAGTTCCGCCACGCCGTCACGCCCACCGCTGAAATCCGCTACGTGCCGTTCGTGCTGGGCAGCGGGGCGGGCGCGTACGACGAGGTGGACACCGCGATCCCCGGCCGCTTCCTGCAGGGCGTCGCGGAGCTCCGCCAGCAGGTCATGCGGAAAGAGGGCGCCCAGTACCACGAGTCTCTCCGGTTCGATCTCGGGCAGGGCTTCGACCTGATGAACGATCGCGTCGCGGACTCCTACGCGCGGCTGGGGTTCGACAGCGCGCCGGTGCACCTGAACGGCCTCGGCCGCTACAACCTGAAGGAGAAACACCTCACCCAGATCTCCGCCGGCGCCTCCATCGATGATGGCCGCGGCGATGCGGTCTATGCGTCCTACGATCGGCTGCTCGTCGACGGCTCTGAACGGCTCCGCCGCGGCATCGACGCGCTGGTGGGGCTCCCGGTCGTCAATCCCACTCAGACGGACCCGTACGCCGAGCAGATCTCCGCGGGCATCCGCTTCGGCTTCAAATTTGGCCTCGGCGCCCGCTACGATGCCGTGCTCGCTCCTCTCAGACCTTCCGGGCAGGCGAGCGGCTACTCGGTCTTCCGTCAACAGACGGTGGGCCTCTCGTACGGGCCCGCCTGCGACTGCTGGCGGCTGGAGGGGCAGGCGGTCTTCCGACCGGGCCTTCCGGTTCAGGGCGGATTTAGCTTCAGCATTTCGCGGTTCGGATCATTCGGGACCGGCGGGTAGCCACGGCGGCGCCCACGTTTCAGCAAGTTGCAACGGGGTGAGGTTCACTCCGGGTCGCTGGTGGGCAGGGCCCCCTCTGTTACATCCCCGCGCGCTGTCAGCCGGGGAACGTTGGGGTTGTCTCGCAGTCCGACGTGGCACTGAGGGCACGTTTTGTCAGAGCTCGGAAAACGAATAGGTCGACGCATCCGCGAACTCCGCACCCAGAGCCTGGAGCGGTGGACGCAGGAGCATCTGGCTGAACGCGCGCGGATCTCCGTGAGCTTCCTCTCCATGATTGAGCGCGGCGAACGCATCGCCCATGTGGAGACGCTCGCCGCCCTCGCCGAGGCGCTGGGCGTGACGCTCTCGGATCTGTTCCTCACCGCCGACGGTGAAGGGGCCCAGCGCACCCAGGATCTGCTGCGGCCGCTGTCGGAGTTCGCTCGCAGCCGGCAGCTCACGCCCCGCGATGTGGAGAAGCTGCTCGGCGTCGCTCGGGCGATGTTCAGCGCTCGGGGATAGCCCTCCGCCTCTGGGGGCCCGTCTGTTCTTGACTCAACGTGAGCCCGGTCGGCAGGATGACCGCTGGCCGGTTCGCAGTGCCCTCCCCGAAGTTCCGTTGGTGAAGGAGTCGTCCGTTGACGCGTCTGTTCGCGGTGCTGTGCGCGCTGCTGGGCATCGTGTGGTCCGGTTGTGGGTCCAATCCCCCGGCATCACTGGAGTTCGTGGACATCACCCCCACCACGCCGCGGATCGGTGAGATCACCACCATCCGCTTCAAGGCGATCGACTCGCGCGGAGAGCCGCAGGCGGGCGCGCAGATTCACTTCACGATCCAGGGCGACGTCCCGAACGTCACCCTGAGCCCCGCCACCGCCGGCACCAACAAGGGCTCTGGCGTCGCCGAGACGCAGCTCGTGGCGAAGGGCCGCGTGTCCTCCGTCGTGGTGATCGCCGAGAGCGAAGGCAAGACGGCGGTCAGCCCGCCGATCACGTTCGCCGGCGCGCAGGCCAACGCCAAGCAGTTCACCTTCGAGTGCGGCGAGTTCGGCGGAGCGTCCTCCGGCGGTCTGCGCGCGCTGCTCGCCTTCGACGAGTCCCGTTCGCTCGTCCCCGGCATCCAGGCCAACTGCATCGCGCACGTCGCGGACCGAAACGGTGAAGGCGTGAGCGGCGCGCAGGTCTCGTTCCTCGTGGAAGCCGGCGCCATTGGCCCCACCGAGACTTCCAGCTCCGATGTCGTGGGCAACGCGAAGATTCTCTACAAGAGCTCACTGCCCTTGCCGCACGCGACCGATCCGGACAACTTCACCTGGAGCCCGCCGTCTGACGCGAACCACACCGGCGATTACATCGCGCCGCTCTGGATGATGCCGTACGAGTGGGTCCAGAATCCGATCGTCCCCAACCCCGCGGAGAAGTTCCAGGAGCCCCGGCGTCCGGATCCGATCGTCCCGGGCCGGACCAACAACCCGCGCGACAACCTGGTGGCGATGATCGCGGTCACCACCGGCGAAGAGGCGTTCGACGACCTCAACAACAACGGCGTCTGGGACGCCACGCCGATTCCGGAGCCGTACACCGACACCACCGAGCCGTTCGTGGACAGCAACGACAACGGCACCTGGGACTCCGACGAGCGCTACGTCGACACCAACAACAACGGCAAGTGGGACGGCAAGAACGGCCAGTACGACGCCTCCACCCTCATCTGGGCCAGCAACCACATCCTCTGGACAGGCATCCCGAACCCGTTCGAGGACGTGGCGCCGTCCGCGACCAACCCCAAGCCCGTCTTCCGCGTCATCTCGCCGACGGGGGCGGTGGCGATCACCCACTTCGGCTGCCAGGCCTACGCCGTCATCGTCGCCGACCCCTGGTTCAACTCCATCGCGCGAAACTCCGATGACGACGGCTGTGGCGTGGAAGGAACCGAGACCGTGATCGCGAACCCGACGTCGTTCGGCAACGGCATCCGGCTGACCTACCCGGCGGCGACGACGCTCACCTACTCACTCTGCGACG
>JBJMQN010000512.1:0-2486 GCA_045802665.1 Myxococcaceae bacterium
CAATTCGCGCGTCGAGGATGCGGACGACTTCCGCGAACGGCTGCGCGGCTATCCGGCGGCGTCTTCGTTCACGGTGAAGGTCTTCCGCGACGGCGACCTGAAAGACCTCAACATCACCGCCGTCGAGTTCCCGCCGAAGCTCGTGGATGCGCTCGCGTGGGACCGGCTCGGCATCAAGGTGAAGGAGACGGGCGGCGCGCTGCAGATCGCGTCAGTGCATCCGGGCTCGCCGGCGGAGCGCGTGGGCCTGTCGGTGGGCGACTTCGTCCTCAAGCTGAACAACCAGCCGATGAAGAGCATCTCCGCGTTTCGGGAGGCGTTGCTCGCGGGGCGGACCGCTCGGAGCGTGCTGCTGGTCATTCAGCGCGGCAGGTTCGGGTATTACGTGACCCTGCCTTTTTGACAGCGGCTCTCGGGGACTTAACGTCGGGCGAGGATGGCGGACTTCACCTATCAAGCGCTCGGGCCGCTGACGCCCGGGAGCGAGCGCGCGTATCTGGGTCTCCAGATCGACGAGTTCGGCCGCGCCGAGCCCGTCGTGCTCGTCTGGCTGCCCGAGTACGCCGTGAAGGATCCGGATCTCCGCATCCGCGTCATCCGCGAGAACGAACGCGCCTCCGTCCTCGAGCACCCGAACATCGTCAAGGTCCACGGCCTCGAGTCGCTAGGCGATCGGATGGCGCGCGTCGTCGAATTCTCCGACGGTGAGCCGCTCCGCAAAGTTCTCCTCGCGTTCGGCGGGAAGCTCCCCACGGAGCTCGCGACGAGAGTGGTGATCGACGCCTGCCTCGGCGTCCACTTCGCGCACGAGGCGGGCAACGACGACGGCACGCCGATGCTGCACGGCGACATCCGGCCCGAGACGGTGATGGTGGGCTTCAACGGCGTGTCCAAGGTCTCCGGCTACGGAGCGCTGGTGCTCGCGCCGAAGGAGTACGAGGGCCAGCGCCGCCTCCACGTCGCGCCCGAGCAGGTGCTGGGCGGCCGCGAGGCGATGAACCGGCAGACGGACGTGTATCTGCTCGGGCTGCTCCTGCACGAATGCCTCACCGGCAAAGTTCCGTTCACCGAAGCGCCGGACTTCGAGCAGGCGGTGCTCTCGGATCCGCTCCACTTCCTGTCGCCCGCGGAAGTTCCGCCCGAGCTCGCGACGATCATCGATCGAGCGCTCTCGAAGAAAGCCGCTCAGCGCTTCGAGACGCCGCACGCCTTCAGGGCCGCGCTGGAGCAGGCGTGGCCGGTTGCCACGCACGAGCAGTTCGCGGCGGCGATCACGGAGAAGATTCCGCAGAACGACGAGGTCCGTCAGGGTCGCAAGCGCGAGATTGATGCGGGCGTCGCCGCGCTCGCGAGGAAGCAGTGGAAGACGCGCGTGCCCACCGGCTCGACGCCGGCGAAGGGTGTCCTCGCCGCGACGCCGAAGCCTCCGGGAGCCACGCCCGCGCAGGGGGTTCCGGCGACCACGCCGAGCCAGGGCGTTGTCTCGGAAGCGCCCCTGCTCTCAGGCGGAGCGAAGGAGCCCCCGAAGCCGAAGCCCGCGCCACGCACGTACAGCGATGAAGTCAGCGCGGTGAGTCAGGTGCGGCCGCCGCCCTCTCGGATGGGGCCGCTCGTGATCATCGGCGCGCTGGCCGTGGGCGCGATCTTCACGTGGGCGATCACGCGCCACTCCGAGGACAAGCAGCCGGTCCGAGAGAACCTCGCGCTGGCGCTGCAGGATGCGGGAGTGGCCGCGAACACCGTCGTTCCCGTTCCGGTTCCTGTCGTCGTCGATGCGGGCGCGGTGATCGATGCCGGCGCGCCGGTCGTCGTCGATGCTGGAGCGCCAGTCGTCGAGAAGCCCGCCGAGCCCGCTGGCCTCGACATCGAAGTCACGCCTTCGCTGGCGATCGAAGTGGACGGAAAGAACGTCGCGACCGGATCGATCGTGATGAACACCTCACCCGGCAAGCACGTCATCCGCTTCATCGACTCCACCGGCATGAGCAGCAGCCGCACGGTGTGGGTCGGAAAAGAAGGCCGCGTGAAGGTGCACACCACCATCGGCAAGGCGTACGTGACGATCGAAGCACCCGACGGCGCGCTGGTGATGATCGACACCAAGTCCGTTGGCTACGCGCCCATCCGCGGTCAGGTGCCGGTGCTCGAGGGCGCGCACGTCATCACGGTGAACATCGGCAAGGCGAAGTGGCAGGAGAATTTCTCCCTGCGCGACGGACAGAAGATCCACTTCAACGTCGGCCGCGAGCACCCGTAAGCGTCACTGCACGTTCAGGCAGACGCCGATCCGCTGATCTCCGTACGCGACCGAGTCCCGAATGTCCGTCGAATACACCACGTGCTCACCGGAGCTCGTCGTCGTGTTGTACCCCCGCCGATAAAGCAGATCGTAGACGCCCGGCACGAGCTTCGACGTGTACTGCTCCGAATTCGCGGTCTTGGGGTACGGAACGCGCGGCGACGTCTGACGGCTACGCCGACTTGAG
>JBJMQN010000513.1:0-11547 GCA_045802665.1 Myxococcaceae bacterium
ACGAAGGGCGGAGCGGCAGGCGCTGGCGCGGCGCCTACCAGATCCGAGATCCAGGACCGCATCCAGTGCGGTGCCAGACGGCAGATTTCCGCTCGCAGGTGCGGACCGGCCTCGGTCACGACGTCTCGCAGCCGGTTGTGGGCATCGACCCGGAGGCCGAAGTGCCTTGCGAGCGCGCCCTGGCGATCCGCGGACGTCCCCTTTGCGAGGCGGTCGGCGACCGCCTTCGCGGCCGGCGCGAGCTCCTCCGCGAGGGAGTCCAGCAGTGGCGCGGGCTGCTTGTTCATCGCGACGGTGAACGCCGCGAGCTGAGCGGCAAAGCTGTCATCGGCTCCGGCCTTTGGAACGGCCGGGCGAATCACGGTCGCGTCTGTCTTCGGGGCGCGCATGACGACGGTTCGCATGGCGCTCACGCCGCCTTCCGGGGAGCAGCCGCCGAGGGCGAGCTCACAGGCGCTGAAGGTTTCGGCGCGGGAACATGCGCGGGCTTCTTTGCGAACCGGCCGCGGAGCGCGAGCAGAACCAGCCCGGCCGAGACGACCGAGAGCAGGCCACCCATTCCGATCATCGCGGCGCGCATGCGCTTGAGCATGCCGTCGTTGTTGTGGACCTGCGGCGGCACCGAGCTCTGCACCTCGTTCACGACGAAGGTGACGTTCTCGAGCGCGAGTCCCTCGACGCTGGCGGCGATGAGCTGGCGGAGCTGGTCGCGGTTCTGCTCCATCCACTGCGCCTTGCCCGCTCGGACGCGTACGAACGCGGCTGCCTTCGAGGTCACCTGCGGCTGACCGGGGCGCGGTGGAGTGCTGACCACGAGGTGGACCCGCGCGGCAATTACCCCGTCCACCGCCTCGAGCGTCCGCGCGATGTCCCCCTGCAGGCCGATGATCTTGAGCTGAAACTCCTCGTTCGGGCTGGGGACGATGCCGGGCTTGATCACGTCCATGGCGGTGGGCTGCTTCTCGCGCGGGAGACCCAGCTCCACCAGGGTCCTCGTGGCGTCGTCCGCGGAGTCGGAGTCCACGGTGATGGACCAGGTGGGCTTCTTGCCGGGCTCGAGCTCTTTCTTCGGCTGGAAGCCGCGCTCGAGCAGCGAGGTGACGATCTCGTTGGCCTGACGCTCGTCGAGGCCCTGCTGGATCTTCGCCTCGCAGCCGGTGAGGGCGAGGGCTGCGGCGAGGATGAGAACCGTGCGAATCGTGCCGTTCATGGGGTAGCTCCTAGACCTGCGTCTGAAGAATCTGCTTCACGCCGCCGGTGGCCTTTTCAACAACCTTGCCAGCGAGATCGAGCTCCTGACTGGCGTTGCAGACCTGGGCCTGCAGCGCGAGGAGCTCAGCGGGGGTGAACGTCCGACCGGACTGCGCGAGCGCGAGCACCTTGTCGAGCCGCGCCTGCGCCGCGCTCACCTGATCCAGAACTTTGCCGGCCTGCTCGAGCTGGGGCTTCTTCGCGCCATCCACCTTCTGCGCGGCCGCGGTTTTCTTCGCAGCGGCGAGCTGTGAGGGCGACTTCACCGCGTTCACCTGCGTGGACGCCTGCGCGGGCGACTTGTTCCCGACCGCATTCGGCTGCGCAGGCTGCTTCGCCGCGGCGCCAGCCTTGTTCACCTGCTCGAGCGTCTTTCCGAACTTCTGTTTTCCGCTCTCGAGGGCCTGGGAGGCCTGTGCTCCGGCGACCGAGGCGATCTGGTTGATGGCCATGGGAGCGGTCGCCTAGCGGATGTTGTTGATCGCGGCCTTCGAGGAGTCGTGCCGGACCTTGATGATGTTGGAGATCGCGTTGTACTGGCGGCTCTCCTGCTGCATCTGGTCCTGGAGCTGGAGGTACATGGCGCTGAACGCCTGGCTCTCCTTGTTCATCTGCTCCTGACGGCCGAGGGTGTCCATCGCGCCGCCCTGCTCGAGCGGAGCTGCGCCCGCGCTGTTCACGGCCGCGTTCACGTTCGAACCCGGTGAGACGATGGTGGACGCGGATCGGGAGGTGACCCCCGTCACAGCCGAGACGGCGCCGGTCACACCGGAGACCGCCGCGCTCACGACCGGCGAGCCACCCACCGCGCCGCCGACGATGCCGGCGCCGATGCGGGCGGTCTGGCCCATCACGTTGACGAGCTCGTCGCCGAAATCGCGCTTCGGGGTCTGACGGCCGACGGTGGTGACGATCGAGGTGGTCTGAATCCGGTTCTGCGAGTCCATGAACGGCTCCTGGGTTTGAGGACAGGAGCTGCTTTTTCAGGAGCCGTGCCCGGCAAAGCACTAAGGAGATTCAGGGGCTTAGAAAAAGCCGAGTCTGTTCGCGGGGCTGTAGCCTGGACGGGGTCGTCCGCCGATCAGGACGGTTCGGAGAAGAACCGGATCAGGTCATCCCGCTTGCTGTGCGCGTCTTCCATGGCGAGCTGGATCAGGTCCTTCGCGTAGTCGCCGTCGAAGAGCAGGTAGCTGGCGAGGTCTGCCTCCGAGACGAGCTGACTCTGGGCGATGCGGTGGAGGAGCTTCGTGGGCAGCGTCGGGTTGCTCACGTCCTTCAGCCGGTTCTTCTTCGCGTGCGTCGCGGCGATCGTGGCGATGTCGCGCGACGGCCGGATGACGAGATCCTGGACGACGCGGTAGCTCTGACCTCGGGCCTGTTGGACGACCTCGTTCATCTTCGAGATGAAGGAGCCGCCGAACGCTTCCGTGCCCGCGTTGAGCAGCGCGTTGAAGCGGCGGAGCCGATCGAGATCGTAGTCGGTGTGATCGAGCAAGAGCGCGTTCAACACCTTGCCCATCAAGAGCGGCGTCGTGGGGTGGCTGCTGAGCGGCTTGATGGGCGGCGGCGACTTCGGCCGGTGCTTGAGGGAGACGATCAGGACCTTCTCTGCCCCGAGCCGGAGCGCGGGCGAGAGCGGCGTGTTCTGCCGCAGGCTTCCGTCGCAGTAGTAGTCGCCAGAGATGGGGACGGAACGGAAGAGGAGCGGAATCGCGGCAGAGGCAAGCGCGTGCTCGGGGCCGATGATGGCTTCGCGCGCTTCGGTGTTCGGGTCGCGGCTCCAGGGTGGAACGGTGCCGTCTTTCGTCTGCACGAAGACGACGGTGCCGCCGCTGCTCACGCGCGTGGTCGATACCGACAGCGCGCTGAACAGGCCCTTGGCGAGGTTCGCGGAGATGCGAGGCCAGCTCGTTCGGGTCCGGACCATCTCCTCCAGCGGTTCGGGGTGGAGGATGTCGTAGAGGCGCCACCCTTCGGGGCGCATGGGCTCGTTCGTGGCGGCTCTCCAGAGCTTTCGCGAGAGCGTCCAGAGATCCTCGCCGTTGACCTTGTAGACCTCTTCCAGATTGAGGCTGGTCCACATCTGCTCGAGCGCCCTGCCCTGCTCGGCCGGCGTGTCCATCGTCGCGGCGAGGAAGCAGGCGGTGATGGCTCCCACGGAGGTTCCGCAGAGGATGTCGAAGCGGACTTTGGACCTCGCGGGTTCGGGGAGCTCTTCGCGGAGATAGCGGATGAGGCCCGCTTCGTACGCTCCGCGGGCGCCGCCGCCGGAGAGGACGAGACCGATGCGCGACATGGACGTATCTGACCATGCGGCGGTGACGATCGCCTGAAATGTGCCGCGTTTTTGCGTCGCGATCGCGGATTTGAAAACTGCTTTCTGATCGCGGACCTGGAGGCTCTCGATGCACTTTTTCCCAGCGCGGTTCGTCTTCTCAACGGAGAGGAAAACTTGCGGGACGTCCGATCACCTTCATGCTCGTTGCAGCCTGTAGCTGGGGGTGAATCCTCGGCCGGGCGGAGGGGATTGCACATGAGCCAGGAGTCGGCGCTCGACATCAAAGAGCGCTTCCACCCGCGTGTGGAGGCGAACTTCATGGTCAAGGTTCTGATGAGCGGGAAGTGCGTCGTCGCAAAGGCGCAGAACCTGTCCATGAACGGGCTTTATCTGAAGGCCTTTCCGCTCGGCGGATTGGACCGGTTCACAGTCGCGATTCCGCTGCCGGGGGATCGGGAGATCGTCACCACCTGCCTCGTCAAGCGGCAGCACATGGACGGCGTGGCGCTGGAGTTCGAGTCGCTCGATTGGGATGACATGATCGCGATCGCGCGATTTCTGCATCCACGACTGCCCGGATAGGTCAGGCGGACTGGCGGAGCTTCTCCACCAGATCCATCAGCTCCGCTCCTCGGAAGGGCTTCTGGATGTAACCGTCCGCTCCCGCCTTCGTCGCCGTGTCGACGTCCGCCTTCTTCGACTTCGCGGTGAGCATGTAGAGCGGCACGCCTGCGGTCGCGGGGTCGCCTTTCAACATGCGGCAGACGGTGATTCCGTCCATCTGCGGGAGCACCACGTCCAGCAGGATCAGGTTGAAGGGGCTGGTCCTTGCGAGCTTGAGCCCTTCCACTCCGGTCGCGGCGCAGTCCACGGTCACGGCTCCGTCGCTGAGCATGCTTTTGACGAGCTCGCGGATGACGGGCTCGTCTTCGACCAGGAGGATGCGGAAGGGTTTGGCTTCGGCGGACACGGTGTGGGTTCCGAGTATAGCTGTCACTCGTAGGCGAGCGCTTCCACCACGTCCAGGTTCGCGGCCCTTCGCGCGGGGAACAGGCCGGCGATGATGGCGCAGAGGGTAGAAGCCACCACCATCTGCAGGGCGATCCTCCACGGGAACAGGTACGGAAAGCTCCAGCCGGTGGACTGCTCGCCGACGACGTAGGTGACGATCATCCCCATGATGATCCCGGCGATGGTTCCCACCAGTCCTCCGGTCAGACCAATGAAGGCAGCTTCTCCGGAGATGAGCTGGATGATGTGGCGCTTGCCGGCGCCGATGGCTCGCAGGAGCCCGATCTCGCGGGTTCTATCCAGCACGGCGGCGAGCAGCGTGTTGATGACTCCGAGCAGGGCCAGCAGCACGGCGACGGCTTCCATCGCGTAGGTCACGCTGAACGCGCTGTCGACGAGGCGCATGGCCTCCACTCGCAGATCGCTGTTGGAGAGCACGTAGAGGTCGTACTGCTTGCCGAACTTGTCGGTGATCTCTCTTCGCACATCGTCGAGCTTGTTGAGGTCGTTCAGGTACAGCTCGTAGGTGTCGACGCGGTCGTCTTTGAAGTCGGCGACGAAGCGCTTGCGCTCGAGGAAGATCGCTCCCTGATCGGAGGTGTAGTCGATGATCACCGAGCCGACGATCAGGTGGCGGATGCCGGACGGCGTGTTCAGGTCGAAGCCGTCGCCGGGCTTGAGGTTTCGGCGCTTGGCGAGGTTCTCGGAGATGGTGACCACTCCCCTCGCCCGCTCCTCCTCGGTGGGCATCTTGCCGGCGAGGATCGTGGGCTTCGCGTACGCGTAGTAGATGTCCGGGGTCAGCGAGATGATGTAGATGCGCAGCCCCATCAGCTCGTGCGGGAAGATGCGGATGAGATCCACGTCCTTCACGTTCGGGATCTTCCGCAGCGCGTCCCCGATCGCAGGCGACATGGGGTTGTTGCGCACTCCCGCGAGCTTGGACGAGGCGGTGACGAAGAGGTCAGCGGGGACGGACTGCTCGATCCACTTGTTGCTGCTCTGCTGAAAGCTGCCGATGAAGCCCGCGATGCAGATGGTCATCGCGACTCCGATGGCGAGCGCGGAGACCGGGACCGCGGTGCGCACGGGAGCTCTCGCGAAGTTGTCCGCCGCGAGCCGTCCGCTCACGCCCAGCGCCGCCTCTCCAGGGCGCTGATAGACGCGCTGCAGGCCTCGCAGCACCAGCGGCGAGACCAGCGTGCAGCCCATCAGCGTGCAGAAGATGGCCAGGTACCCACCGAGCGGAAAATTCTCGATGGGCGCCGGCAACAGCGAGCACGGATAGATGAGCGCGAGCAGGACGAAGCCCAGGACCACGGGCAACGAGCGCAGGTGCGCGGCTCCAGCTCCGGCCGCGACGTCCCGGCGCAGCGCTTCGACCGGCTGCACGGCGGAGGCGACGATCGCGGGGCGGAGCGCGGCGAACATGCTGCCCAGCACTCCCAGCGCGATGCCGAGGCCGAACTCCACCGGGCCCACCACCACGTCCCTCGCGTTGACCTGGATGTAGAGCGAGCCGACGGCTGTGGACACCGCTCCCAGCGCCACTTTGGCGATGACCACTCCGAACGGAAGTCCGAGGACGGTGCCGACGACGCCCATCACGAAGGCCTCGAGGGTGAAGAGGGCCCGGATTCGGAAGCGGGTGGCGCCCAGGGCTCTCAGCGTCCCGATCTCGCGGCGGCGCTGGACCACCCCGATGCTGACGGTGTTGTAGACGAGGAACACGCCCACCAGCAGCGCGACTCCGGAGCCCAGGTCCAGGCTCATCTGGAAGCTGCGGATCATCTTTTCGACGGAGCCGCCGCGGCGGTCCGGGCGCTCGATGTCGAACTGGTTGCCGAGGAGCTTTTCGAGCTCGGCCTTGAGCTGATCGACGTCCGTTCCGGGCTCTGCGGCCACGTCGATGCGATCGATCTTCCGATTGCGGCCGAAGGCCTCCTGCGCGGAGCCGACGTACATCACGCCCACCGAGCCGCCGAACGCCTTCACCGGGCCGGTCTCCCTGAGCAGCGCGTGGATGACGAAGGTCTTCTGCCCCGCTTCAGTCTGGAGTCCGAAGGTGTCGCCGACTTTGAGGTTGTGCTCTCTGGCGAAGCGCTCGGAGACGAGCATGCGATCGGTGGAGTTGAGGAACTCGAGATCGTCCGCGAGCGAGCCGATGTCGCGGTCCACCGCTTCGTACGTTCGGAAGAAGCCGTCGTCGAGCAGGTCCACGCCCATCACGTAGAGGCTCTCGCCGGGGTGGCCGACGACGGGTGCGACCTCGGTCACGCCTCCGGAGGCATGCGCGACGCCGGGCAGCGCCTTCACCTTGTCCACGAGCTCGTCGTCGAAGCCCGCGAGGGATGCGCTGACGGTCAGGTCCGCTTTGCCCGCGATGGTGTCGATCGTCGAGCGGAACGCCGCGAGGACTGAACGGTTGATCGCGGTGACGCCGACCATGGTCGCCACGCCCACGGCGACGCCGAGGATGGTGAGGATGGTGCGGAGCTTCGCCTCGAAGAGATGTCGGGCGGAGATGAGGCGCAGCAGCGAGAACATGTCGGGTCGCGGGGTTCTAGCCCCGTTTCTACCCGCTGTGTGCGTCCAGCAGCCGTTCTGCCTCTTCCATCGAATAGGCGAGGTTTGCCGAGAACCCGAAGACCTTGCTGGCCTTCTCGAACTTCACGGCGACCTGAGCCTTCTTGCCGACGACGCGGACGATGCGGCGGAGGCTGCGCTGGCGGAACTTGTCGGCAACGCGCGCGCTCATGGCGGGTTCGAACTCGGGTGTGGACTCCACGAAGCGGACGTCAGCGAGAAAGTCGAGGCCGGGACGCAGCCGGTCGATGGCCTGCAGCATCTCTTCGCCGGCTTTGACGAGCTCCGCCTGCGTGATCACGCCTTCGAGCCGAAGGGTGATGAGGTTCTTCGCGACGTTGGCGGTGACTTCGAACACTGAGACGGCGAGTGTACGTCTACGCCGCGGCGCCGGTCACGATCTCGTCGCCCACGATCTGGCCGTCGGCGAGCCGCACGATGCGGTCTCCCACCGCAGCCGCGCGTGGGTCATGCGTGACCATGACGACCGTCAGATTTCGCTGGCGGGTGGCGTCGCGGATGAGATTGAGGACGTCGGTGCCGGTGCGCGAGTCGAGGTTGCCGGTGGGCTCGTCGGCGAGGAGGAGCGCAGGTTCGGTGAGGAGCGCTCGGGCGACGGCGACGCGCTGCATCTCGCCGCCGGAGAGCTCATCCGGACGGTGGTGATCGCGGCCCCTGAGGCCCACGGATTCGAGCAGCGCCTCGGCTTTCCCCGTCAGCTCCGAGCGGCTCTTTCCGGAGAGGAGGGCCGGGAGAATGACGTTCTCCACCGCGGTCAGCGTGGGCAGCAGGTTGAAGAACTGGAAGATGAAGCCGAGCCGGTCGCGGCGGAACTGCGAGAGCTCGCTGTCGGAGAGCCTGGACAGCTCCACGCCTGCGATGGAGAGCGTGCCGGAGGTCGGCGTGTCGAGCGCGCCGAGCAGGTTGAGCAGCGTGCTCTTCCCCGAGCCGGACGGTCCCATGATGGAGAGGAACTGACCTTTGGGGACGTGGAGCGTGACTGCGTTGAGCGCCCTGACTTCGTTCTTGCCCCGGCGGTAGACCTTGGTCGCCTCCTTCACGTCGATCATAGGTCCGCGATGCCCTTCCGTTCCGCCCAACCCTCGGCGCCGTTCGGCAGCCTTATTTTCACGAAATCGCCCTCGGACTCCAGCACCCTGACTTTGAGCCCGGCGTGCATCTCGAAGGAGGTCTTCGCGGAGACTCTCGGGAGCTCGCGGCTGGGGAGCGTGTCGGAGAGGACGACGGCCTCTTTCACGTTCTCGGCGACCCACGCGTGCGAGGCGACGAGGATGCCCGCGAAAGCTCCGAGGACGAGCAGCATCGTTCCGAGGACGATGGCCCAGCTGCGGTTTCCGGGCTTCAGCATCCGGAAGACGAAGAGAAAGCCGAAGCCGCCCCAGAGGAAGATGAGCAGCGAGAGCGCGGCGTGGCCCTCGTCGGTGGCGGTGACGAGGCGCTGGATGAAGGTGCGTTCGGTGCCCGCGCCCACGACCTGATCGAGCTGCTTGCTGCGGGCGACGGCGAGGTTCGCTTCGAGGTCGGGGGAGTCGTCGCCGCGATCCGCCGCTCGCTCCAGGTAGAGGATGGCGTGGCCGATGTCCTTGTTGGCGAGCGCCGCGGTGCCTGCGTTGTAGAGGACGTCCTTGTTGTCGAGTCCGTGGGCGAGCAGCGTCTCGTACGCGGCCTGCGCGGCTTTGTAATCCTCGCGCGCGTAGGCGTCGTTGCCCTGGTCGAACAGAGCCTTCGCCTCATCGGGGCTGTAGTAGCTCTGTGCGAGGAGCAGCGAGAGCAGGAGGCCTTTCAAGACTGCCATCCCTCCATCGCCGCCTCTGCCTGATCGAGCACCTGATCCCGCGAGTGGCCCGCCGCGCCCGGCGCGAAGCGGCCGAGATCGCACGCCTCCATCACCGAGACCACCGAGGTGATCTTCTCGTCGGAGACGTTGGAGCCCTTCAGCTTCTGGCTGAGCTGATCGCGGGTGAGGCCCTGCACCGGATAGCCGAGGCGCGCCTCCAGAAAGGCCGTCAGCGCTTTCTCCACCTCGCCGTAGAACTCGTCAGGTTTGCCGGAGGATTTGAGCTTCTCCGCTGCGGCGAGACGGCGGCGGGCGTCGCGGGCCTTGCGCTTCTTGAGCGTTCCTTCGTCCACGATGCTCTGGCGCGAGCGCACGGCGGAGACGAGGAGCGCGAGGCCGAAGAGCCCCGCTGGCGCGACGGCGAGCGGGATGAACCACGGGCGCGCGTAGAGCGGCGCGGCGGCGGGCTTGAGGATGGTGGAGACGCGGGGCGCCCGGAGACCTCCGGCCGTGAGGACGTTGCGCGCGAGCGAGTCATTGCCGTTCTGCGCGGCTCCGTTGGTGGAGGTGGCGCCGTTGGCGTTGGGGACCACGGTGAGCGTGATCGGATCCGTGCGGCTCACGTCGTACTGCCCTGTCTCGGGATCGAAGTACGGGAAGTTCAGCGCGGGCAGCGTGAAGGTTCCCGTCTGCTGCGGGAGCACGAGGTATTCGTGCGTGCGCGAGCCGGCGACTTTGGTCCGGTTGTTCGAGACCTTGTCGGAGACCTGTGGCGCGTAGATCTTGAGCCCCTGCGGCCCGGTGAGCGTGGGCGGCGTGACGTTGTGCAGGTTGCCGCGGCCCTCGACGGTGACCTTGATGGTGACGGGCTGACCGAGCTCCACTCGCGTGGACGAGACTTCGGTGAACAGCCGCCACTTGCCCACGTTCGCCACGCTCATGCCGGGCGGCGGATTGGGCGGGAGCGGCTTCACCTTCAGCACGATGTCCTGCGTTTTCCGGGTGGTCTTCCGGCTGTCGAAGATGCCCATCGTGATGTCCGCTTTGGCGGCCTCGATGGTGAGGTTGCCGGGCTTCATGGGGAAGATGGCGCGGCGGCGGAGCAGATAGACGCGGTACGGGACGCCGTTCACGATCTTCGTCTCGGCGGCGAGCTGCGTGGGGGCCTCCAGATCCTCGCCCCAGAAGCCCTCCAGCTTGGGCATCACCAGCGAGTCCACCGAGGAGACATCCGTCCGTGAGTAGACGTAGATGGAGTAGTTGACCTGCTCGCCCACGTAGACCGAATCGGATGACACGGCCGCTCGCACGAACACGTCCGAGTCCGAGCGCGGGATGGTGGGATCCGCGATGCCCCAGTCGTCCTCGTCGGGGAAATTCCCGAAGGGATCCGGGAGCTGGCTGAGCTGCTGGGGCGCGTTGGGATCCGGGATGCTGCCGCGCTTCACCGTGAGCTGAATGGGGTCCGTCTTCAGCTCATGGCCGTTCACTTTGAGCAGCGCGGCTGGGAGCGTGAGGGTGCCGGCGCGGTTCGCTCGAAGGACCAGGATGTACTTGATGACGCGCTTCACCCCGCCGCCGCCGGGGCCCATGTTGTAGCTGAACTGGTTCGCCTGCTGCCGGCTCAGGACTTCGAAGTCGCTGCCGGGGGAGAACACGAGCTGCGCGTCCGCCGGCTGATCGGAGAGGACGATGGTGAAGGCGAAGGTGTCCTCGGTGCCGACCTCTTTGCGATCGACGGTCGAATAGAACTCGGCGGCCGCGTGCGCAGCCGTCGCGAGGAGCAGCGCCGAGACCACGGCGAGCCCCGCGAAGTTCTTCGGGCTGTGGCTACCAGTCCTTGTCATTCGGCTTCCTCGGGCGCTTCGGCTGGAACCGCCAGAGCTGAAGGTTCTTCTCATTCTGCTTCATCGCGTTGAGCAACTTCTCCGCCTCTTCCTTGCTCATCGCCACGCCGCCGTCAGGCAACACATCGACGCCCGCGTCCGTCCCTTCATCCGACAGCTCCGGCTGCGTCTGTCCGCCGTCCGAGCCACCGTCCCCCTTGTCGCCCTGCCCCTGCCCCTTATCCGGGTTGCCGCCGTCCGCGCCTCCGTCCGCGCCGCCGTCGCCCTGGCCGCCGTCACCCTGCCCGCCATCCGCGCCGCCGTCCGCACCGGCGTCGCCCTGACCGCCGTCGCCTCCGTCGGTTCCGCCGTCTTCGCGGCCGCCGTCCATCCCGCCGTCCTGCCCGCCGTCTTTCTGCTGGCCTCCGTCGGTGCCTGCGTCCTTCGGCGTGCCACCGTCCTTCTGGTTTCCGCCATCCTGCCCGCCGTCCGGGGTGCCGCCGTCCTGCCCCTGCTGGTCCTGCGGCGGTTTTATCTTCCGCAGCAGCACTTCCAGGTTGTGACGCGCGGCCTGATCCTTCGGGTCCAGCTTCAGCGCGCTGCGGAACGAGGAGATGGCGGACTTCTCGTCGCCCAGGCCCACGTTCACGTTGCCGAGGTTGTAATACGCCTGCTCTTTGAGAGCCGGATCGTCCATCTGCGTGACGTGCTGATACGCATCTTTGGCGTCCTGCAGCTTGCCCAGCTTGTAGAGCGCGTTCCCGCGATCCAGCTCCACCGCCGCGGAGTTGGGCAGC
>JBJMQN010000027.1:0-11804 GCA_045802665.1 Myxococcaceae bacterium
ACCGGCTGCAGCGCCTCGCGGAGCCGGTACTCGCGACGTTCGGAATTGACGAGCTCAATTTCGGCGCCGGTGAGGTCGGGGGTGGCGGGAACGACGTGGAGGTAGCGAAGCTCGGTCGGGTGCGCGAGCTCCGCGATCGGCCGGTCATTCAACAGCGCGTCGTAGATGGTGCCCTTGAGCTGGTCCTTGTGGAGCCCGAGCCCCGAGCCCGCGTTGCCCTGGGGATCCATGTCCACAAGCAGCGTGCTGCGTTCAGCCGAAGCCAGCGATGCCGCCAGGTTGATGGCCGTGGTCGTCTTCCCGACCCCACCCTTCTGATTCGAGATGCAGATGATTCGGCCCACGTTCCCCACCTTTGAAGGCGGCGCCGAGTAGCACGCCGCGTATTGCGCCTACAAGGAACCGCCGCGTCGGACATTCGCCGGGTTGCGGTGCCTCAATGTCAGTGACGTGACGTGACCATACGATGTGGGGCTGACGTTCGATAGGCGGATAAGTCCCCGGAGGTGATGGGCATCGCCCGCTCGGCCGGTATGCCGGGGTAGCCCTAAACCTTTCCCTGCTTTTTCGAGGCGCTTCCGGGCGCGGCGTTCGTTCCACGTGGAACGCGGGCTGCCCGCATCACGTCGGGGGGGGGGGTCGGAGCTTGCGCGTGCCTGCGACGCTCGATGGCGACGCGTTTGGTCGGGGGCGCCGCGAAACCACGCGCCCAAACGCGCAGCTTCACCGCAACTCGGATGCGTCAGCTGGCGCGGCGGATCGCGTCGTGGTGCCGAACGCAACGGTGCGATCTCGAGACGAGGGCCCGGCGGTTTCTGTGGCGTTGCTCGCGGACCGCATCCGTGGGGGCGCCGGCAGGGGAGGGGACCTAGGAGCAAGTCGGTCGCCGTTATGGCGTTCCACGTGGAACAGGGGGTCGCGACGAAGGCTCGTCTCCGTTGACGCCCCGGTGCTGAGCATCACGCCCGCTGGACCGCACCAACTGGCGGCGGCGGAACGTCGAGGAGCCGGAATGCAAATGCCCGATCCCGGTAACAAGGCCAGAAGCATTGCGGCGTTTCAGGCAGTCCGCGTCGGTTGGGGCGCGGCCATGCGCTGGGATTCAAGGCCACCGCGGTGGGTGTTCCACGTGGAACGCCGGTCGCAACGAAGATTTGTCTCTCTCGACGCCCCGGCCGGCCCCAACGGTCGGCACCGCCACACCCCCGTCGGTCGAAACCACCACCCTCATGGGCGGAGGCTGCGAAGGGCTTCAGGCAGATCTCGTGATCAAGCCGGTCGGCGTGACGACGGATGCAAACGGCGATGGCTTGAGCTCTGGAGGCCGCGAGAGCAGATACGCCGTGGCAGCACCGCCGCCGAGCACGAGCACGAGCACCGCTCCGCTCCGCTCCGCAGAGGACGTACGGCACGCTGGAGCTGCCCTATGAAGATGAGGCGCGGAACGTACGAGTTCCATCACTGGCGACGCCGCGACCCTACCCATGCTTCCTGTCGCGCCGCAGCTCGCGCTGATCACCCGTGGGACCTCTGTTGCGGCTGCAGCGGCGCCGCGTCGTCAATCGTTCGCCCGAGCGACCTCAGTTACAGTTGCAGCGGCGCCGCGCCGTCAATCGTTCCGCCCGAGTGCCGGCCCCGCTCATCGCTCCGGTATCGATTCCGTCCGCACCGCAGTTGGTACGACGGCCACCAACATTACGCCCGGGGCCGTTCCACGTGGAACACGGCTCGCCCACGACCGTCGGTTCTTCCCCGGCGCTCCGTGTCGCTCTTCGTCCGCGGACGAACCGAATCGTTACCGATGTTCGAGGCCGATACGCCTGGGCCACAAGGAATGAGAGTCACATCGCCTGTGCTCGAGATCGCTCGCGGCCCGAATTCTCGGCTCCGGATGCATCGTGCGCGAGACTGGGACGGGGTGGGGTCGGGCGGAGGCGCCATCTCTCGCAGTGAATCCGGCCGGCGGCGCGAATCCCGGGCTCTGGTCGAGAACTCTCGGCGCCGAAGCGGCCGAACGGATTGTCAGCGATGTCGTTCTCGCGTCGCGCAAGGCGCAGGCGTCGCAGCTCACCGCACCGTCGCAGGGGCGCGGTGACCGTTCGAAACCGAGACTGCTCTCGCCGGCTCGTCCTCATGACTCATGACCGACGAGCGGTTCGTCTTCCAGATGAGAAGGCGCTCCGCGCACGGCGGTGACGCGCGCGAAGGCTGCGTTCGAGAAGCTGCTGATCATCGAGCCGGACGCGAAGGTGGAGACGTCGCTCGGGCCGAAGTTCCAACGCCGTTCGATGCGTCGATGAGGCGGCCGTGGACGCCGATCGCCTTGAACGCGCGGCTGCGCTGACGAGGATCTTTCGCGTGCCGGCCCATGGTGTCCGCGCGGCGGATCCTGGATCGCCAGCGGCGCAGAGCGCGCCTAAGGGAGGGCTCGAGAGTTGCGCCATGGCGATTGATGCAGATCGCCTCGGAGAAACGCGCGGACGTCATCGATCGCTGACCGGTCGGCTCGCGAGGGCTCGACGTTTCATCCTCCCTGTGGCGCTCGCAAGGAAGAGCGGCCATCCGGCGCGGCAAACCATCGCGGGCGCTCTTCGCCCCGCTGGCGGCGGCATCACCGCACTGCTTCGTCTCACTTCAGCGAAAAGGCCACGACCGCGCGCGGATCTCCCGAGAAGGGGAGGGTGTAGCGGCGTTCGGAGACGACTCGGAGTCCGTACTGATCACCTTCGGCGTTGAGCTGATCAGACGGCGGCGCTCGGCCGAGCATCGCGACGATGTGCCCACCTTCCGCGAGGTACGGCTTCGCCAGCGGCAGCCAGTCGTGGAGATCCGTGAACGCCCTCGCGACGACTCGGTCGTAGCGCTGCAGGCCTTCGCGTTCGGGGTGACCTTCGATGCGCACGTGGAGCGCTCGGGCGCCAGGGGCGAGGCCGAAGGTCGCCAGCGCGTGCTTCATGAACCCGACCTTTTTCCCAACCGTATCGACCAGCGTCACGTCGAGCTCAGGGAGGGCGATCTTCAGGGGGATGCCCGGGAACCCCGCTCCGGCTCCGACGTCCAGAACCGAACGGCCGCCCTGTATCTCCGGGACGACGGCCAGGGAGTCTAAGAAGTGTTTTTCAATGACCTCTGCGGGCGCGGTGACGGCCGTGAGATTCACTTTGCGGTTCCACTTGAGGAGCTCGTCACCGAAGCGCAGCAGCTTGGCGGCTACGCCAGGGGCCAGGCTGACCCCCAAGGCTGTAGCACCCTGCTGTAGCTGCTGCTCGGGACCGGGGTTTTCCACAGTGGGGGTCTCTCTGAAGGGGCTTAACTGCTGAAAATTGCTGAAGGAAACCGGAATTCCGGGGTTCTTCACACGTTTCCCACAGCACGCAACTCCGCGAACTTTCTCTACTCAGACCGTCGCAGGTGGATGAGCAGGAGACTGACCGCGGCTGGGGTCAAACCCGGGATCCGCCGGGCCTGCGCGACCGTGTCTGGACGGTGCCGGGAGAGCTTCTCAACAGCCTCGTTCGACAGCCCCCGGACCTCGTCGAAACGCACCGTCGGGGGGATACGCCAGTGCTCGAAACCGGATGCTTCCCGGGCGGCGGCGCGGTCGGCCTGAGCGATGTAGCCCTCGTACTTCACCTCGGTTTCGACCTCGTCGCGCAGGTCGGGCGGGAGGTCCGGACGGTCCGGATCTTCCGCGCGAAGTCCCGCGTAGGTGACCTCGGGCCGCTTGAGCTGCGCGTACAGGCGAGACCTCCGAAGCCGCGCCAGTTCCGAGTCCACCAGGACCTTGCGCTCCAGCGACGCTCGCAGCTCGTCGTCAGTCACGAGGCCAACGCGATGCCCGTGCGACCGCAGCCGGAACTCGGCGTTGCCCTCGCGCAGCTTGAGCCGGTGTTCGGACCGCGAGGTGAACATGCGGAACGGCTCGTCGACCCCGCGGGTGGTGAGGTCATCAATCAGCACCGCGCCGTGCGCCTCGTCCCGGCCGAGCACGAACGCAGGCTCGCCACGAAGCTGAAGCCCAGCGTTGATGCCCGCGAAGAGTCCCTGAATCGCCGCCTCCTCGTAGCCCGAGGTGCCGTTGAGCTGCCCGGCGAGGAACAGGCCCTTCACCTTTCGCGTCTCCAGCGTCGCGTGAAGCTGCGTCGGGGGAGAGAAGTCGTACTCGACCGCGTAGCCGTAGCGGACGACCTCGACGTTCTCGAGGCCGGGGATGGTGCGCAGAAAGTCGAGCTGCACGTCCGCGGGGAGACTCGTCGACAGGCCCGCAGGGTAGACGAGATCGGACTCGTTGCCCTCGGGCTCGAGGAACACCTGATGGCGTTCGCGATCGCTGAAGCGGACGACCTTGTCCTCGAGCGACGGGCAATAGCGCGGTCCTCGCCCGACGATCTGGCCCTGGTAGAGCGGAGACCGTCCGAGGTTCTGCTGAATCAGCGAATGCGTCGCCGAGGTCGTGTGCGTGATGAAGCAGTGCAGCTGCGCACGGCGCGGAAACGGCGGACGGGTGCGGAGCGAGAGCGGGTGGGGGACCTCGTCGCCCGGCTGAGCTTCGCAGCGCGAGAAATCGATCGAGCTTCGCCGCAGCCGCGCAGGCGTTCCCGTCTTGAAGCGGCCGAGCTCGAGGCCAATCGCCTTGAGTGACGCCGAGAGACCCGTCGCGGCGGCATCGCCCAGCCGTCCGCCGACCTCCTTCTTTTCTCCAACGTGCATCAGCGCCTGCAAGAACGTCCCAGTGGTGAGAACCACCGCGCCCGCCGCGACTTCGGTTCCATCTCCGAGCCGCACGCCCCGAACCGCCCCCGCTTCCACCAGCACGTCGCTCACTTCCGCTTCGTGAAGCTCGAGGTTCGGCGTGGCGTTCAGAACGGTCTGAACTTCTTCGGCGTACGCGGCGCGATCGCAGAGCACGCGCGAGGCTCGAACCGCGGGGCCCTTGGAGGCGTTCAAGGTCTTGAAGTGAGTGCCGGCGCGATCCGCGCACTCGCCCATGATGCCGCCGAGCGCATCCAGCTCGCGCACCAGATGTCCCTTCGCCGTCCCGCCGATCGCCGGGTTGCAGCTCATCACCGCGATGCGGTCGCGCTTGAGCGTGATGCCCAGCGTCGAAAGGCCCATCCGAGCGCACGCGCTGGCCGCCTCACACCCCGCATGGCCGAGCCCGACCACGATGACGTCGTACTTCGATCGCAACACGGCGCGCTCCTTATCACCCAAAGTTTCGAAGGTGATCCGTTGTCCGACTCCGACGGATGATCCGCGCGTCATCCCTCGCAACGGTTGCACCGCGAGGACGCGACTGTCGCGCCTCGGCGTGTGCATGAGAGTGCGCGCCCGAACACAGGCTCTCACGTGCCGCTTCGGGAATGTCGGCTCGTCCCGCGCCTTTAGTCCTTGCGCACATTCGCTCAGCGAGGCTGGCCGGAGGATTGCTGTTGAAGAGGCGCGGGTGACCGCCATGAAGAAGCGAAACCTCGGAGAGATTCTGCTGGAGATGGGCGCGATTGATCAGCTGCAGCTGAATGCCGCGCTCGCGTACCACCGGCAGTGGGGTGTCCCGCTCGGCAAGGCGCTGGTGGAGAAGCGGCTCTGCGGCGGCGACAAGGTGTTCTCCGCGCTCGCCAAGCAGAGTGGGCTCCCCGTCATCAAGCTCGATCAGCAGAAGCTCGATCCCAGGCTCAGCTCGCTCATCCCGCTGAAAGTCGCGCAGCAGCACCGCGTGATTCCGCTTCGGCTCGAGGGCAAGCGCGCGGAGACGTTGGTGGTGGCGATTGCGGCGCCGGCGTCGCTCGGGGCGCTGGACGCGGTGCAGAGCGTGACGGGAAAGCAGCGCGTCGTCGCGCACCTCGCGACGGATGAAGACCTTGGCCTCGCGTTGAGCCGCATCTACGGCGTGGAGAATCCGCATGCGGTCGCCGCACCGCCGGCGTTTGCTCCAGCGCGCATGGCTGACGAGGCGGAGGTGGATCTGGATCCGCAGCCTTCTCGCGCCGAAGAGTCGGGGACTGTGCTGCTCTACGGCTGGCCCGAAGGTCCCGCGGCATCCCTGTTGGAGATGATCTCGAAGTCAGGGCTCGGCGCGCGGATCATCGACGAGGCGGAGCTCAGCCACGCGGGGGCGGGCGAAGTGGTGCTCGCGCCGCTGCCTTCGATCGAAGCGGCGGCGAAGCGCGGACTCCGTGCTGCTGCGCCGCTGATCGTCGCCGGGAAGGATCCGGATGTGGATTTTCCGCGCGCTCAGAGAGTTGGCGCGTGCGGATTCCTGCCGGCACCCGTCGAGGCAGAGCTCGTGCTGCACGTGGTGCGTCGCGTGACGAGACAGATGAAGACTCGCGCGGCGTGAGCGGGGGCGCCGGTCAGGCGCACGGCACGTTCCACGCCGCAAGCGCTGAAGAGTCAACCGCGCGGGCGCGTTCCGCCATGGGGCCGTTGAGCGGTCCTTCACGTGCCGCCTACTTCCCGATGCAGAATCGGCGGAAGATCTCGTCGAGCAGCGCTTCACTCACGTTCTCTCCGGTGATCTCTCCGAGAGACTCCACGGCGAGTCCGACTTCTCCTGCGACAACTTCAACGGTGCTCGCGTCGGTTGCGATCGCAGCCCGATGCAGATGATCAACGACACGTCGGAGCGCATCGGTGTGTCGCTCGGAGGTGAGCGCAACCGCGGACACGGTTCCGGCCCCGAACAGCCGCTCGAGGATCCGCGCGCGAAGATCCTCGACACCTTCTCCCGTCCTGCCGCTGACGTGGAGCACCGACCGTCCCGAAGCAGCGTTCACGGCCAACGGACCGGCCGCGGTCTCCCGATCTTCTAGCGAGCGCCTCGCAGCGGAAAAAGAGTCGACGGCCGTACCGGCGTCGAGCTCTACCCGGGACCGCGACGTCGCAGCCGAGGGAGACTCCCGCACCGAACCGGGAGCGAGATCCACCTTGCTGCGCACCGCGATGAGCGGCGTCTCGTCCGGAACCTCCGAGCGCCATCCCTCGCTCAGCGGCGTCTCGGGTGCGGTTACCAGCACGGCGAGATCCGCTGCCCGGAGCGCGGCGCGCGCTCTGTCCACTCCGAGCGCCTCCACCCGACCCGGCGCCTCTCTCAGACCCGCGGTGTCCACCAGCGTCACCGCGACGCCGTTCCACTCGACTCGCGCTTCCAACGCGTCGCGCGTCGTGCCGGGCTCCTCGTCCACCAGCGCTCGCTCTTCGCCGAGCAGCTTGTTGAAGAGCGTGGACTTGCCCGCGTTCGGTGGTCCGTAGAGCACGACCTTCGCTCCTCGTCGCACCAGGCGTCCTCGGCCGGCCTCTTCGAGGAAGGCGCTCAGCGCCGAGAGCTCCGCTCGGACGCGATCGCCGCTGCCGAGCTCCGCGCCCTCCGCCTCATCCGGAAAATTCAGCGCTCCCTCGAGATCCGCGTGCAGCGCCATCAACCGATCCCGATGGACGCGCAGCCTCCCCGAGAGCTCGCCCCGCACCTGCGCGGCGGCGGCACGGACGGCGGCCTCCGACTCGGCGGCGACGAGGTCCGCGACGGCCTCCGCTCGCGCCAGGTCGAGGCGGCCATTGAGGAACGCTCGCCTCGTGAACTCGCCCGGTTCGGCCAGGCGCACTCGGTCATCTGCCAGAATCTCCTCGAGCAGGAGCCTCAGCAGCCGCGGGCTTCCGTGCGTCTGCAGCTCC
This sequence comes from Myxococcaceae bacterium, assembly GCA_045802665.1. Classification (GTDB taxonomy): domain Bacteria; phylum Myxococcota; class Myxococcia; order Myxococcales; family Myxococcaceae; genus JBJMQN01. The sequence goes on from JBJMQN010000027.1 coordinate 7,672, forward strand.
ACGACGTCTTCGCCGGTGTACGAGCTCGGCCCCGCGAAATAGAGGAAGAGTCCCTCGTCCAGCACCTGGCCCCGGCGATCCGTGAACGCGGTGAAGTACGCATGGCGCGGTTGCACGGAGGCAGGGAGGGACGCCGCCAGAGATCGTGTGACCTCCAACGAATCAGCTCCCGACACGCGCAGAATTCCCACGCCTCCCGCTGCGGGTGCCGTCGCCTGCGCTGCGATGGTGAAGGTCCGGGACAAGCGCGCTTACGGCGCCTTACCCTTCGCCGCCTGCTCGACGGCGTCGCGGTTCTCGGTGATGTACTTCTCCACGTCCGCGTCCGCCACGCCGAGGTCTTTGATGATCCCGGGGTAGAGCGCCAGAAACGCAGGCGAGCCCTCGTCGCCGCGCAGCCGGAACGACATCTTCACGACGGCCGCGCCCCACAGCTTGTCCTTCAGCGATTTTGGCTTGCCCACGTCGGCTACTCCTCGTCCTCGTCTTCTTCATCATCGTAGACGGGGAGGTTCTGTTTCGGCATCGGCGTCGGCTTGTCCGGCAACACGACGACCCGGCGATTGCGCCCCTCGCCCTCGGTCTTCACCGACACACCCGGCACCTGCTTCGCCGCCTTCACCAGCCGCGCCCTGTCTTCGACGGACATGCCAATAACGGCCATCAGCCGCCCGTGCTTCGCTGCGCGCTCCGCCAACTCCCTCGCGGACCCAGCGAGCGCCGCATCCTCGGCGACCTCCACGCTCGCCTCGTCGAGCTGCGGCTCCCTTCGCTGCTGCGGCGGTTGCGGCGGCTTCGGCTCGCGCTCGCGCTCGCGGCGACCTTGTTTCGGCGGAGGCTGTGTGTGGGGCTGACCGTCGGCCTGCGGCGCCGCCTGAGCGGTCGGAGCGGCCGTGGCTTGAGCAGCGGGCTGCTGCGGTTGCCGCTGCGGCTTCGGCTGCCTCGGCGCGGGGTGCTCGCCCAGCCCGAGGGAGATCCAACGGCGGTTCTGCGGCGTGCGGTTGATGATCTTGTTGATCAGAAACTGCAGCGAATCCACGACGTGAGAGCGCTTCCCCAACGCGGCCCCGGGCAGCTCGCCTGAGAGCGTCATCGCGATGGAGATGCTTCCATCCGTGGCGTCCTTCACGTCGTAGCTGCCCGACAGGCCCATCTTCCCGAGGATCTCGGTGAGGACCTTCAGCGCTTCGTCCTTCTTCGCGGCGTCGGACACCGCGGGTTCGGTCTGCTGCTCGCTCAAAGGATTACCGTCCTACCTCACGCCTTCGCTGGAACGCTCTTGCGCGCGATGTACCGCTTGAGCCCCCACTGCTGCACGATGGAGAGCACGTTGTTGGTGAAGATGTAGAGGGTGAGACCGGCCGGGTAGTTCAGCATGATCGCCGTGAAGAAGATCGGCATCACCCAGGTCATGATCTTCGCCTGCTGCGCATCCATCATCTGGGGCTGCAGCCGCTGGGTGACGATCATCGTGACGCCGAGGAGCAGCGGCATCAGGTACGTCGGATCCTTGAACGTCAGGTCGGTGATGAACGGGACGACGAAGGGCTCCTGGTAGATCTCGAAGCTGTTTCGCAGCGTGGTGAAGAGCGCGATCCAGATCGGCATCTGCAGGAGCATCGGGAGACAGCCGCCGAAGGGGTTCACCTTCTGCTCCTGGTACAGCTTCATCATCTCCTGGTTCTGCCGCTCCTTGTCCTCCGCGTACTTCTTGCGGATCTCGTCCATCTTCGGCTGGAGCTTCTTCATGTTCTCCGCCGCCACCATCGACTTGTGGGTCAGCGGGATGAGGACGATCTTCACCAGCACCGTCAGCATGATGATCGCCACGCCCCAGTTGCCGAACACGCCGTGCCAGAACTTGAGGATGGCGAGCAGGACCTTGCAGAGCACCGCCCAGATTCCGTAGTCGACTGTCTTCTCCAGCGTCGGATGGAACGGCGCCGCAGCCGTCGCCGAATCCGTCCCGGTGCCCATGCTCGGCGCCGCGGTGAGCAGGTCGAGATCCTTGGGCCCCAGGTACACGCCGTACACGTCCGTCACCGTCTCGCCCGGCTGAATCGTGACCGGGAAGTACGCCGCGGAACGCCGCACCGTCGCCGAAGCCGCGAGCACGCAGCGCCCCTGCTTCGCGCCGTTCATCGGGAAGATGGCCGAGACGAAGTTCTGCTGATCAATCGCGACGAAGTTGATGGGCCCCTTGAACTCCTCCACCTTGATGTCGCCCTTGGGGAGCTCCTTGTGGAAGGTGTCGCCCTCGTAGCAGGCGGCGCGCGACTGGTTGCCCACGCCCGCGAACATCGACGGCGCCTCTTCGTGCTCGGGATCGATCGCGCGGACGTACTCGACCGAGTACTCGCCCGTGAACGGCAGGCCGCCCGTGTTCTTGAGCTCCAGCGTGTAGCGGAGCTCGTAGCCGTCCTGCTGCCATTCGAGCTTCTTGGTGATCTCGATGCCGGACTGCTTCGCTCGCATCGTGAGCTTCGTGTCGAGCTTCGTGTCGGAAGCGCCGCCCTGATCCAGCACCGCGTACTTCGCGTCACCGGGAACGATGATCGATCCGTTGCCCGAGACCACCGTCACGCCCAGCGGCAGCGTGCTGCCCGGCACCGGCTGCGCGAGGTTCATCTGAGGCGGCTGGCGGTACTCGCCGCCGAAGAGCTTCCTGTAGCCCTCGGGGATGCTGAGCCGAACCTGCTCGCGCATCTTCTTGCCCTTGAGCTCCGCGGAGGACAGGCCGCCGCCCTCGGACCAGAACTCGTATCTGGCCGTGCTGCGATCGCGCTCGATCTTCAGAGTGGGCGGAGGCGGCTCACCGGCCTGCGCCATCGCGCCACCGTCCGTCACCTCGACCTGACCGCCGTCGCTCACGCCGGTGGTGTTCATCACCACCTGCACGGGGTTACTCCCCGCGTCTTTCACCACGGCGACCGCCGCGCCGCCGTCCGCCTCCGCTTCGTTCTTCGCCGGGTTGAAGCCGCCGCTCCACCACATGAAGCCGACGGTCATCAGAATGATCAGGACCAGCGCGATGTTGGTGCGGAGAGACTGGTTCTGCTCGTCCATAGAGGGTTATGCCTTCCGGCAGCAGTCGGGAACTGGGTCGACGCCGCCTTCGCAGAACGGATGGCAGCGGCCGAGCCGCTTGAGGGTGAGCCATCCGCCGTGAAACGGGCCATGCACCTTCAACGCTTCGAGCGCGTACGAAGAGCACGACGGGTAGTACCGGCAGGCCCTCGGCAAGAGCGGTGAGAGCAGCCAGCGGTAGAGGTGAATCGGAACCGAAAACAGGAGCGCGAGGAGCTTCATGACGCGCGCCCCGCAAGCTTCGCGCAGAACACGTCGAACGCCCGGCAGAGCGCCTCGAAGTCCGCACTGGCAGCGCCGCTGCGCGCGATGAGCACGACGTCCACTCCTGCGGGTAAGAGGTGGTGCTTCTTGCGGAAGCACTCGCGGAGGCAGCGGCGGATCCGGTTTCGCACCACCGCGTTGCCGACCTTGCTCGAGACCGTCAGGCCCACCCGCGTGTGCGGCAACCCGTTGGGCAGGTACAGGCCTAAGAGCGGCTCTGCGGCGATCTTCTGCCCACGGGTCTGGACCTTCAGAAACTCCGCGCGCGAACGGAGGCGAAGCTTCTTCGGGAACGCTTCTGAATGCGCTCCCCGACGCTCAGCTCCGGGACCGCTCACGCGCGGGGGCCGGCTACTTCTTCTTGGAGGCCGCGGAGACGGTGAGACGCTTACGGCCCTTGGCGCGACGGCGCTTGAGGACCTCGCGACCCGCCGCGGTGGCGTTCCGCTTGCGGAACCCGTGGGCGCGATTCCGACGAACCTTGGACGGCTGATAAGTGCGCTTGGACACGACGAAAACTCCCTCTCTAAAGAGCGGGCGCGGATAGCCCGGCTCGGAGGCAGTGTCAATCGGTGTATGCGATCGCCGTTCACGCTGGGAACCAGAGTGCGGCAGCGATTCGGCCTCGCAAGCAGCCGGGCAGCCTTCTTCACATATCTTCACGAACGGTCATGCGCGCGATGCTGCTGGGAGCCTTCCTCTGGTCGGTGGCTGCGTTCGGCCAGACGGCGCTCCCCGACATCGACGTAGCGACGCCGCCGCCCGTCGAGAAGCGCGCGGAG
>JBJMQN010000514.1:0-12024 GCA_045802665.1 Myxococcaceae bacterium
AGCCCACGCGGGAGTTTGAGTCGCTCGAATTGCTGCGTGAGTCCGCGATTTTCGAGTCGGCCCCGCTCCCCCGAGCATCGCTGGTCTTCGACTCATCGCGCCCTGAGCGCGAATCAGGCTGCTTCGAATCGCCGGAGCTGGCGCGAGAGTCCGCGAGCTTCGAGTCACCGGAGCCCACGCGGGAGTTTGAGTCGCTCGAGTTGCTGCGTGAGTCCGCGATTTTCGCGTCGGCCGCGTTCCCCCGAGCATCGCTCGTCTTCGACTCATCGCGCTTCGAGCGCGAATCAGGCTGCTTCGAGTCGCCATCTTCCGAACCCGCGCTCTTCCCGCTGTCCGCCGCGGTCCGCCCCTGACTCCGCGCGAGCTTCTCGATCGCCGCCACGAGCGCGATCTTGTTCCCCTCGGTCGCCTCCTCGACGTCCTTGTCCGGAGTTGGCACGAGCTTCACGGTCGGCTTCACCGCGAGCTTCTTGTCCTCGGGGAGCGAGTCCAGCAGCGCTCGAAGATCCTTCGCGCGATCGCCCTTCGGCTGCAGCTCCAGCGCGTGGCTCGCCGTCTTCCGGGCGTCATCCGACCGCGCGAGCCGATCGAGCTCAATCCGCGCGAGCTGATACGCCGCATCGTCCGCCAGCTTGTGCCGCGGCGCGGTCTCGATGAGCCGTTGGTAATCCGCCATCGCGCTCGTGAGATCCTCTTCGAGGCGCGAGATGCGCGAGAGCTCCTCCAGCGTCTGGCCCGCGGTGAAGAGCGCATCGGGTGCGCGATCGCTCTTCGGGAACTTCGCTGCCACCGCCTCGAAGCGCTTGATGACCGGGAGCCAGTTGTGCCGGAAGCGCCTGCGGCCCTCGTCGCGCTTCAGCGCGTAGTAGCCGGTGCGCGCTGCCTGGTACGCGGCTTCCGCTTCTTTCGGCATCGAGGCCGCGAAGCCGGGCGCCGCGATCAGTGTGACGAGAGCGGCTACAAGGCGCTTGCGCTTGCTCACGAGGGGCACCCTTTGCTCCGTGCTTCAGGTTTGTAGCCATGTGATCACCGAAAGCGCGGACCAGCAATTTTTCGGCCCGGACGGGTGGTAGCATGCGCGGCTGAATGAACGACCGCCGCCGCGGGGGCTCGGACTCCGGGTTCGACGATGGATCCGGTGGACCCGGGAACAAGCCGGGGAGCAAACCGGCCACGCCGTCGCGGCCGGGCACCCCGTCCGTGCCCGCGAAGTCCCCTCCCCGCGCGCCCACCGGGCAACAGGTTCCGCGCACCGCCACCGGGTCGCAGAAGTTGTCGGTGAATGACAGCGGGGCGCGGACGATCCCGAGCCACATGGAGATGGGCCCCAGAGGCACGGCGCCGCAGCGCACCTCGACCGGGAGCAACCCGAAGGTCCCGGTGACGAAGCCGCCCGTGGGAAGGACCGCGACCGGCGGGATCCCGCAGCAGGGGCCAGCGCGCACCCCGACTGGAGCGGGCACGCCCGCGCGGACGAGCTCGTCGTTGTCCAATCCCCGCGTGCCAGTGGTGTCGGAGGAGCTGGGCGCGTCCGAGCGCCCGTCGCGCGTCCGCGCCAAGCTGACGATGAGCTCCGACTTCGCGGACGACGATGACGAGCGCACCCAGCTCGACACGTTGATGGGCGGCCGCCGCAAGGAGCCCGAGGTCGACGACGATGAGGCCACCGCGGTAGGCGAGGATTACGACGGCGTCACGCCCGCGAAGGAAGTGGTCTCGCGCGATCTGTGGAAGGCGATCCACGCGCCGGTGCAGAGCAAGCCCGGCCGCCGCAGCCCGCAGACGTACGGGCTCGTGATCGACCAGTTCGCCGTGGGTCACAACCCGCGCTACGAGCCGGACGCACCGGACAAGCCGCGCGCGCACATCTTCGTCTGGGACGTGACGCGGGCGATGAACTGCGAAGTGCCGCACTTCGTGGGCCCGAAGGAGCTCACGCTGAGCCAGACGGTGGATTGGCTCCGCCACGAAGGACCGATGCGCGGCTGGCGCCGAGCGGACGCAATCGACGCCCTCACCGCCGCGCAAGAAGGGCTCGCGGTGATCGCGATTCCCAAGGACGTCAAAGTGAAGCTGCTCGGGATCTGCCGGCCCGGAGAGCCGCACACCGACGGGAAGCCGCTCCTCGCCGCCGCCGCGAAGGGCCGCGGGAATTCGCTCACGAACATGGAAGCGCTCGGTACGAACCTGGTCGAGTACTTCGTTCACAGCTGAGGTCAGCTGAGCGGAGCGGCGTCGAGCTCGCCCGCGCGGCCCACGCCGACATCGGACGGCCGTACGTCCCACAGGACCTGTTCCGGACTCCTGGCGTTGCTCAACCTCTCCGCGAGCTCGTACGAGATCCGCCGCGCGAGCGCAGCGAGCTGCTCGGGGATGTGGCGCGCCCGTACGGCCTGATCGAGCTCGTCCTCGTCCTGGACTTCCACCCGGTGTCCGCCCTCGCGGCAGAGCGCGACGTCGATCTCGAGATCCACGTAGCGCGCGTGCCCGTCGCCGAAGCTCGTGGGCGTCTGGACGTTGTACAGCTCGCCGATGAGCGACCCATCCGCGCGGAAGTACCGGCGCCGGGCGATCCACCCGCCGCGAACCAGCTCGATGGTCCCCCAGTCCCCTGCCCTCTGGCAGGTCGGGATTCCGTCGTACGCGCGGCCCGGCACCTGAAACAGCCGGTGCAGGCGCAGGAAGTCACCGTCGAATGCGGTGCACATGCCGCGCATCTGCACCGGATCGCCATCCTTCCAGGGCTTCTGGTGATGAACCGTGATCCATTGACCGATCCGGATGAGCGCCATGGCATTTTCCCCTCGCAGAAAGGTGCGCACGGAGGGTGAAGACGCCAGCCCTGCACTCCGATCCAAAGGTTCACGGCCGGACGTCGCAACCGCTTCGGCAGTCTTCGTGCGCGGGACCTGCACCAACCGGAGGGGCACCCGGCCGAGATCAGTCCGCCCTCATCCACCCGAGCGCGCGCGCGAGATCCTCATCCACCAGCCGTGCCCAACCGGACCAGCGGGGCGACACCGCGGCGAGGACCTTGTCTCCGTTGCGCACGGGCGCCCGGCCCGGCCGGCCACGCGCGGTGACCGTGAGCTTCACGTCCTGCTTGAAGAAGTGCCCGCGGAACGTAACCTCGCGGCGCGTCTGCGGCAGCTCACCCTCCGGGGTGAGCCAGACGATCATCCCTTTTCGCAGCGGCTCCAGCTCCCGCGAGACGATCCGCCACAGCCCGAACAGGAACGTGCAGACGCCGAGCACCGCGCCGCCCCACAGGCCATATGGCAAGAGGCTCTGACGGGCGACCCGTTCGGAGAGCAGCAAGGCAACCTCCGGGTGATCCGGCGCGACCGGGTCTACGTACAACCGGACGCTCGCGCCGGGGCCGTACCCTTCCGCCACGTCCGCGCGGGTCGCGACGCCGGACGCGGAGAATCGCTGCTTCTGGAAGTCGTAGAGCACCGTCATCGTGCCCAGCGCGTCCTCGCGCTTGTCTTTCGGCGGGAGCTTCGCCTCGACGAAGGTGCCGATGATCTTCTCTGACCGCGCGAGCCGCGCCGCATCCGCCGACACCGAGAGCGACAGCCGCCGCGCGAGCGCGACACAGCCGCCGGCCAGCACGAGTGCAAGCAGCAGAAATCCGAGCAGCCGCCCCACCGCCCCGGGGACCTGCCGGAACAGAACCTTCCTCGGCGCGTGGGGGATGGCGAACTGCACGGGAGCGCCAGAATCTAGCCGGGATCTCCACGCTGCCGCAGCGGAGGCGCGCGTTCGCTGAAAGCCCTCAGCTCAGCCGAGCGTCTTCTTCCACTTCGCGAGCAGGTTGAGCGCCTCCAGCGGCGTCGTCGCGTCCACCGCGAGCGACGAGACCTCGTCCAGCACCTTGCGTTGCACAGGGCTCAACGCGGGTGGAGCGTCATGCGCGAACAGCCCGAGCTGCCCTTCATGGACATACGGCCGATCCTTCCGGTGCGTGATGGTGGGGCGCCCGGCGTCGTCCAGCTCTCCGGATTCCAGGTTCTGAAGAATCTCGCGCGCGCGGCCCACCACTTCGGGCGGCAGCCCCGCGAGCCTCGCCACTTCGATGCCGTAGCTCCTGTTCGCGGCGCCGTGCACGAGCTTGCGGAGGAAGACGACCTTTCCCGAGACCTCTTTGACCGCGATCGCGCAATTCCTCACCCGCGGCTTGTCGCGCGCGAGATCCGTGAGCTCGTGGTAGTGCGTGGCGAACAGCGTCCGCGCGCCGATCCGATCGTGAAGGTGCTCGGCCACCGCCCACGCGATGGAGAGCCCGTCGAAGGTGGACGTGCCGCGGCCGATCTCGTCCAGCACCACCAGGCTCTTCTTCGTGGCGTGATGGAGGATGTTCGAGGTCTCGGTCATCTCCACCATGAACGTGGACTGCCCCCGAGCGAGGTTGTCCGCCGCGCCCACGCGCGTGAAGATCCGATCGCATACGCCGATGCGCGCGCGAGAAGCCGGTACGAACGAGCCCGCCTGAGCCATCAGCGTGATCAGCGCCACCTGCCGCATCACGGTGCTCTTGCCGGCCATGTTGGGACCGGTGATCACCAGCACCTGTGCGTCCTCGCGCGAGAGGTGCACGTCGTTCGGGACGAAGACCTCCGAGCTCGGGAGCACGCGCTCCACCACCGGGTGGCGCCCGCCGACGATCTCGAGGACTTCCGTCTCGTCGACTACGGGCCGGACGTACCCGTGCTCTGCCGCCGCCTTCGCGAAGGAGAGGATCACGTCCGCCGTGGAGACGGCGTCGGCGGCCGCGCGGAGTGCTCCGGCCTGGGCCACGACCTTCGCCCGCAGCGCTTCGAACAGCTCGAGCTCCAGCGCGCAGCGCCGCTCTTCCGCGGTGAGCACCTGCTCTTCGTAGGCTTTGAGCTCGGGCGTGATGAAGCGTTCCGCGCCGACGGTGGTCTGCTTCCGGGTGTAGTCCTGAGGGACCAGGTGGAGGTTGGACCGCGTGACCTCCAGGTAGTAGCCGAAGACCTTGTTGAAGCGGATCTTGAGCGAGCTGATCCCGGTGCGCTGCCGTTCGCGCGCTTCGATCTGGAGCAGCAGATCCTTGCCGCGGGTGGAGAGCTCGATGAGCTTGTCCAGCTCGGCGTGGTGGCCCACCCGGAACATGCCGCCGTCTTTCAGCGTGGCGGGCGGCTCGTCCGCGATGGCGTCTTTGAGCGCCTGCTCCAACTCCGTGAGCGCGGACAGCGGCCCGCCGAGCCCGCGCAGCAAGGCGCTCTGGCAGCTCTGCGTGAGCGCGGAGATCGAGGGCAGAGCGGCGAGGGATCTTCCCAGCGCGAGCAGATCCCGCGCGTTTCCCGCTCCCAGCGCGAGCCGGCCGCAGAGTCGCTCCAGATCCGAGACCTCCTTCAGCTTCGCGGAGAGCTCCTCGCGCCAGACGCTCCGCGAGGCCAGCTCCTCCACCGCGTCCAGCCGGGACTCAATCTCGCTGATCCCCGTCAGCGGCGCGGACAGCCACCGCGAGAGCTTGCGCGCGCCCATGCCGGTGCAGGTGCGATCCAGCACGCCGAGGAGCGCGCCCTTTCTGCTCCCGTCCTTCAACGTCCGCAGCACTTCGAGGTTACAGAGCGACGCCTCGTCCAGCCGGAGCTGCTGGCCGGGGAACGTGCGGCGGATCCGATCGATGTGAGAGGCAGCGGTCCGCTGCGTGTCCTTCACGTAGCGCAGCGCCGCGCCCGCCGCGGAGACAGCCAACGGCGCGTCGTTCAGCCCGAAGCCCTCCAGAGAGGCGGCCGCGAGATGCGTCTTGAGCAGCGCGGTGGCGCGCCCTGGGGAGAACGCGGCGGCCTCCAGCGTGGCGACCGCCGGCCTTCGCGAAAGCAGGGACAGAAGCTGCTGCACCCACGCGGCGTTCAGCTCGGGCTCGCTGACGAGGAGCTCCCGCGCGGAGAGCCGCCCGAGCTCCTCCGCCAGCGCCTCCAGCGAGGGCAGCTCCGCGGCGCTGAAGTCACCGGTGGACGCGTCCAGCAGCGCCACGCCGTAGCTGCGTTCTCCGGCGGAGACCGCGGCGAGGAAGTTGTTCTCCTTCGCCTCCAGCACCTCTTCGTCCAGCACCATCCCCGGGGTGATGACCCGGGCGACTTCCCGCCGGACGATGCCCGGCCCGCCGGCCACCTCCACCTGTTCGCAGATGGCGACCTTGAGGCCGTGTTCGATGAGCTTGCCGATGTAGCGGCGAGCGGAGTGGTAGGGCACCCCGCACATCGGCACGCGATCGGTGCCCTTGGCCCGCGAGGTCAGCGTGATCTGAAGCAGCTCCGCGGCGCGCACCGCGTCCTCGAAGAACATCTCGTAGAAGTCACCCAGCCGGAAAAACAGGATGGCGTCCGGGTTCTGGGCCTTCGTCTCGAGGTACTGGCGCATCATCGGCGTGAGGTTGCCGATCTCGCGCGCGGCTGCGGCAGACGACGACGCATCCACCGGGTCCGTCGCCTGCTCGCCGTACAGCGTCTGGGCCAACGGCTGAGCCTCCGCAACGACGGCCGCGGATTCCAGCTGGTCGTCCACTTCGCTTCGGGGCACTTCGTTTCGGGGCACTTCGTTTCGGGGAGCGGGCTCCGGGGCGACGCTCAACTCGGCTTTTGCCCCGCGTGTCTTCGCCAAAGATCGAACGGCCATTGCGCACCCCCTTCTCTCACGCCCTTCGCCGTGCGATCAAACGACGGGCAAACGACGAGCAGCTCCCGAAAGAGCGATCCCCTTGTACCAGCGAGGTCCGACATTCGAATGAGCCCGTCCGCCTCCGAATGGGACGCGAAGGCGTATCACCGCGTCTCGGATCCGCAGTTCCGCTGGGGCCTCAAGGTCCTCGAGCGGCTCTCTCTTCGAGGGGACGAACGGGTCATCGACGCGGGCTGCGGCTCCGGCCGGCTCACGGCGGAGCTCTTGCAGCGCCTTCCGAATGGCCACGTCCTCGCGGTGGATGCCTCCGAGAACATGCTGGAGCAGGCGCGCGGAAATCTGGCCGAGCGTTTCAAGGGCCGCGTCTCGTTCCTGAAAGCGGACCTCGCGAGCCTGCGCGTGGACGCGCCGTACGACGTGGTCTTCAGCACCGCGACCTTCCACTGGGTGCTCGATCACGACGCGCTGTTCCGCTCGCTCGCCGGCGCACTGAAGAGCGGCGGCAGGCTCCACGCCCAGTGCGGCGGCGGCGACAACGTGAAGCGCATCCGCATGAGGTCCGAAGCCATCACCTCGGAGCCGAAGTTCAGCCGGTATTTCCAGGGCTACGCGCACCCGACCCTGTATGCCTGGCCAGAGGAGACCCGGGAGCGGCTCTCGCGCGCGGGGTTCGGCTCGCTGAACGTCGCGCTGGAGGAGGCGCTCACCGTGATGCCGGACGAGGCCTCCTACCGCGCGTTTCTGGAGACGGTGCTGCTCCGCATCCCGCTTCAGCGCATCCCGGACAAAGCGCTGCAGGCGGAGTTCCTCGGGAGGATGGTGGCGGAGGGCCGCGGCGACTCGCCCCCGTTCTCACTCGACTACTGGCGGCTCAACATGGAAGCGGTGCGAAGCTAGCCGCTCAGCCCGCCTTCACGTCGAACAGGGTGCGCTGTGCCCTCGGCTGGACCTCGACGACGTGGGCGCCGTGCTCGGCGAACATCGCGCGCAGGCTGTCGTGGCAGGTGAAGGCCACGAACTGGTGCTCCCGAGCGAGCCGCGCGAACACCGCGAGGGTGTTCCTGGTCCGCTGCTCGTCGAAGTTCACCAGGATGTCGTCCACGATGATCGGCAGCGGCCCGCGGCTCTGGGCGAACTCCTCGATCACGGCGAGCCGGAACGCGAGGTAGAGCTGTTCGCGGGTGCCGCGCGAGAGCTGGGCCGCGGCGCGGTCCTTCCCATCTCCCGAGGTGACCCACAGCTCTCCCGGCCGCTCCGCCGGGAGCCACGCGCGGACGTACTTGCCGCCGGTGAGCCCTTCGAACAGGCGCGAGGCGAGCTGGACCACGCGAGGCTGCGCGTCCTTCTCGAACCGAGCGCGGGACTTCTCCAGCAGCGCCAGCGCAACGCGCTCCACGGCGTAGCGGTGAACGAGATCCAGCGCCCGCGCGGAGAGCAGCTCCTCCTCTTCCCGGAGCTTCGCCGCCGCGTCGTCCTTCTCCCACTGGGTCAGCGTCAGCCGCCGTTCGCCGCGCTCCTCGCGAAGCACCTTCAGCTCCGCGGCCATCCCGGAGATGGCGTCCTCCGCCGCCTTCAAGGCGAGCTCAGCCGCGGCGAGCCCGCCTTCATCCACGAGCGCGGCCTCAACCGCGGCGACGTTCAGCGCGGCGGCGGATTCGATCTGGAGCGTTCGCTCGCGCGCGGTGCGGGACAGCTCGCGCCACTGCCGCGCCTTCTGGTCGCGTGCCCGAAGGGCCTCTGCATCTTCGCAGCCGCCGAGCTCGAACAGCCGCTGGAGCTGAGCGCGCGCGTCGCTCTCGGCGGTCGTCGCGGCGGCGAGCTGCGACCGCAGCTGCTCGCGCTCCTGAGACAGCCGGGAGCGGTCCTTTCTGCCCTCTCGCGCGCGCTCCACGAGCTCCAACACGGCGGCGGCGGACGCTTCGGGCGCTGCGGCAGGGAGCCCGACTTCGGCCGCCGCGGCGAGCAGGACACCGACGACCGCGTCGCAGGCCTCGCCGTCAGCGGACAGGCCCTGCTCTTCGGCGCGCAGCTCGAACAGGCGCGCCTTGAGGTTCGCGGCCTCGGAGAACAGGTAGAGCGCGTGGTCCGCGGTGAGATCTCTGGGGAAGCCGCGCGGGGCGCCGAAGCCCTCCAGCTCCCTCAGGATCTGCGATCGCCGGGCGTCCGCGACGTTGCGGTCCGCGAACGCGTTGGTCTCGTCCCTGCGCACCTGCGCGAGCTGCGCGCCCAGTCCTTCGAGCTCGCGGGAGAGCTCCACGCGGCGCTCGACAGCGCGCAGCTCCTCGGAGAGCGCCTCCGCGCGCGCGTCGCGTTCGGCGATGGTCGCGTTCGGGGAGAGGGATGCCTCCGCCGCCGCCGCGGACAGCTCCTGCCGAACGGCTGCCAGACGCGCCTGCAGCGCAGTGGCCTCGGCGGTGAGCCTCGCGAGCTCCTGGGTGCGGAACTTCAGCCGAACGGCGTGAGCGTCCAGCGCCTGGTCGAACGCCGCGGACGCCCGGCGCTGCACGACCACGAGCAGCACCGCGAGGGAGACGGACGCCGCAGCGGCGATGCCGAGCGCCCTGCCCCCGCCCATCGCGAGCGCGCCGGCGCAGGCGAGGACGAGCACGCCCATCCCGGCGCCGACGAGCCATCCGGGCACCGCGGCCATGGGCGAAGGTTCGGTCTGGGCTTTGAGCCCGCGAACCTGCGCCTCGCGCTCCTTCTGACTCGCCTCCAGCGCGGCGGCCTGCTCCGCGAGCACGCTCAAGCGGCTGAGGGCGGCTTGCGCGCGGCGGACCGCGTTGGGCTGAGCTCTCGGGAGCCGGTCCGATTCGCCAGAGAGTCTGCGAACCTGCTCCTCGACCTGCGCGGTCTTCGCCTTCGCGGCGCGGTGCCGTTCGTCCTGGGCCTGGACGGCTCTGTCCGCAAGGGCGAGCCGGTCCCTGATCGCGGAGAGCGTGGCGCGGGCGGCGGTGGAGAAGTCCGCTTCGGCGAGCGCGGCGCCATCCAGCGAGAGGCCGAGGTTCTGCAGATCGCTCTCCACCTGCCGCCGCCGCGCGGACAGGGTCTGCTGGCGTCCCGGCAGCGCCTGGTACTGGGCGCAGCGCGCGTTGAATGCGTCCGCGGCGCTGCGGAGCCTCCGCTCCTGGTCCTCGGCGAGCTTGTCGTCGCTTGCGAGCTTGAGCGCGCGCTCGCACGCGGCGAGCTCTTGCTCGCGTCCGACCTTCACCGACCGGGCCCGCTCCAGCGCCGCGGACAGCGTCTCCAGCCGAGCGCTGGCGCCTTCGGGGAAGGACGAGAAGTCAGGCAGCGCGGACAGCTCGGCGCGCACGAGCCGGAGCTCCTGCAGCGGCTGGCCCACCGAGACGAGCCGGCGAAGCCGGTCCCGCTTCAGCGTTCGACCGTCGAGCTCCGCCTGCAGCTTCGACTCCAGCGCGCCCAACTCTTCCAGCCGCGCGCGCGCCGCGAAGTACGCCTCGGGCCGGTTGCCGAGCTGCTCCAGCCGGTCCCGCACGTCGTGCAGCTGCGCGAGCACCTGGTTCAGCGCGCGGGTCTTGCCCCCGGGCGTGTAGAGGTCAGAGGTGGACTGGCGGAGCGCGGCGAGGGCCTCAGGCAGCCTGTGCGCGCCCTGCGTGCCGGCGGCGAAGATGGCCTCGGACAGATCCTTCTGCTCGACGAAGGCCTCGAGGCTCTGAAGCTCCGAGAGCGAGAAGGCGAAGACCTCTTTGAAGAGGGTCTTGTTGACCTGGAAGAGCGCCTCCTTGAGCCGGCCTTCGCCGAGGAGCTCTCCCTGTCCATCCTTCACGATGAGCTCGCCCTCGAACTTGCGCTTGCCGCCGCCCATCCGCCGGACGCGGAGCGGGCCCTGCGCGGTGGTGAGCTGCAGCTCCCCGCCGTACGGCCCATCCTCGTTCTCGTACCGCTGCGGATCCGCGCGCTTCTCGAACCCGAACAGCACCGCGCGCATGAACGCGAGCAGCGTGCTCTTGCCCGCCTCGTTGGGGCCGTAGAGCACGTTGAGCCCCGGCTTCAGCTCGAGGTCGAAGTTGCGGAAGTGGCCGAAGCCGTCGATGCGAAGCCGGTCGATCCTCATCCGCCCTCCTCTTCCACCGCGAGCAGCTCCAGTGCCCGGTACGCAGCGCGGTCCAACATCCGGCTCGCGGCGAGGCTCGCCGCTTCGATGCCGACTTTCTTGAGAGCGGAGTCGAGCTTGCGCCACTCGTCGTCGGCGAGCAGCGACTCGCGGACCGACGCGTTGTCGCGGGCAGCGTTGACCTCTTTCAGCACCGCCGCGGGCAGCCCTCCGGCCTGGAGGATCTCGCCCAGGTTCAGCTCCGGGCGCGTGCCCTGGCGCAGCGACTCCAGCAGCACCGGCGGAGACCTCCGCGCGAGCGACTCGCGCAGCCGCTCCTCCATCTCCTTCAGCGCCTGCGGCGGGGACAGCTCGCGGTGCATGGGCCCACGGCCGGTCAGCATGACGCGGCAGGCGTGCGCGACGAGATCAGGCCCCACGCAGCTCTGATCGATGACCTCCTCGACCGCCGCCTCCAGGGCATCGAGGGTCCGCACCTCCGAGACGTCCGCGTCCAGCCGGTGCCAGCGCACGACGTCCAGCGGAACGAAGCGCGTGGCGGGACGGCCGTCCTTCACGGTCACCGCGACGCAGCCGCGCGGCCCGGCCTCGTTCACGTGCCGCCCTTGAGGGTTGCCCGGATAGACCGCGAGGCCCGCGGGGCTCAGCACATGCTCCGCCCGGGTGTGGACGTGGCCGAGGGCCCAATAGTCCAGCTCCCGCGCGCCGAGATCATCCACGGTGCACGGCGCGTAGTTCGCGTGGCTCGGGTCGCCCAGGTTGCAATGGAGCAGCCCGACCGTGAACTCCGGCCCCTGCCGCTTGAAGTGCCGGGACAGGTCCTCGGTGACCTTCTCGCGCGGGTAGCTGATGCCCTGGACGCGGCAGAGCAGCTCGCCGTTGCGTTCGACGCCGGCCTCCTCCCAGCGCTCTGTGAACACTTTCACCGAAGGCGGCAACCCCAGCGCCTTGCTGTCTCCGGAGAGCGGATCGTGATTGCCGTGCACGATGAACGAAGAGATTCCCGCCTCGTGCAGCCGCACGAGCTCATCTCGCAGGTGCAGCCGAGCCCGCACGGACCTGTCGCGTTCGTCGAACAGATCTCCGGCCAGCACCACGAACGCGGCCTTCTCCGAGATCGCGAGCGAGACGATCCGGTGAAACGCGTCGAACGTGGCTCGCTGCAGCTTGTCCCTCAGCGCCCCATGCGCGGCCAGGCCCCTGAACGGACTGTCCAGGTGCAGGTCCGCGGCATGGATGAAGGAAAAGTTCGCCACCCGAACAACCTACACGGACCCTCTGACATCGCCCCCCAAAGG
>JBJMQN010000515.1:0-3150 GCA_045802665.1 Myxococcaceae bacterium
ACTTGCGGTCGCCTCATACAGCTTCACGCAGGAGCTCGACCGGCTGCGCGTTACTTCCACAATGGAAGTTGCGGTCGACTCATGCGACTTCGCTCCGCAGGTCGACCCGTTGCGGGTTACTTCCACAATGGAAGTTGCAGCCGACTGATACGACTTCGCTCCGGAGCCCGACCCGTTGCCCGTCACTTCCACAATGGAAGTTGCGGCCGACTCGTACGACTTCGCTCCGGAGCCCGACCCGTTGCCCGTCACTTCCACAATGGAAGTTGAGGTCGCCGATCCACGCGCAGGCGCGGCGGCAGCGGGCGTCGAAGGGGCGACGGCCGGCGCGGACTGTGGAACCGAACGTTTCGCGTGCGGGCCATCGACTCCCGTCTCGTTGGCTGGGGACGGCCGCTTGGACTTGAGGGCACCGTATTTCCGGGCGGCGAGTTGCTGGTCGGTTCGACGAATGCATTCGACGAGGGCCTGCGCGAGGGTCACGCCGGGCATCTTGTTGCTGAGAGCGGAGCGGACGCGCTGGAGGGCGTCGAAGGTTTCTTGATCGACGTTGCACTTCAAAGAGAAGTGTCCCGGGCGGGTTGGTTTGAGCTCGGCGGAGGGCTTGAAGCGAGACGACGTGGGCTCGGGTGTCTGAATACCAAGGCCGAGGAGCGTTGATCCGGGCGGAGCGATGGAGATCTTCGCTTCGACGTCGACCCGCGCGGGCGCCTTCGGTGCGGAGAAGAGCGACGGCGCCGCGAACAGCGGCTGCGATTGAGCGGGTGCGCGATCAGGCACGAAGGTGGAGGTTTCGCGAACATCGGGTTTGGGGTTGAGGCTCGCGAGGAGCAGCTTGATCTTTTCCTGCGACAGTCCGGACGCCTCGTCGAACACGCGTCGATGATTCTCATCCGTCAGCGCGTCGTCGAGCATTCGAAGAGATGTCGGATTCAGCCGACCGTCGTTCAGGTACTCACCGGCCGACGGGTAACGGACGAGCACAGCGGCCGAGCGCGAGTACCTGCTCGCCGTCGATTCCGGCATTCGCATGTGCTCGTGGCAGTAGGCGAAGAGGTTTCGATAGCCGAGCCCCGCGAGAATTCCGCGCTGATGCAAGGAAGCGAGGCTCCAGACGAGCTGGACCGTCGTCATCCTTTCGATCGCCGCGAGTGAATCGATGCGCTGAATCAGTTCGGAATCGCTGAGCTTCGAGAGTTCTTCGAGGTTGGTCATGGACAGCTTGTAGCAGGTGGGTCTGACATCGTGATTGGATGAAGTTGCTCCAACTAAGAGTGGTCTGTCTGTCTGCCACGAAGCCCGATCCGCGCTTCAATCAGTGACGAGCCGAACCGGTTGCGAAGCGCAGTCCAGAACGACTCGCGTCACGGTGTCCGCTGCGCGAGCATTCGGTGTCGCTCGAGCAGGTCACCACCGTTCAGGAGCCCTCGCGGCACCGGTCGGCGCGAGGGGGGACGAAGATGTGTCCGGGGGAAGCGCCACAACGCGCGCATAGCGCTCAAGTTCAGAACGCTTGCCGCGCATCGCCTTCTTCGCCGCATCGAACGGCTTCGCGATCTTCGGCCGGAGCGACGTCTCCACCTTCGCGTCAGCCGCTCTGCTTCCCCGCCCTGACGTGCTCCTCAACCCGCGCGGCTTCCTGCGCGAGGTTAAGGATCACCTCTAAGCCGTCGTCAGCCTGTGCCCGCGCCGGTTCGGTGTGCGGCGGCTCGCGCGTCGGTATGGGTCGCGAACACGAGGGTGCTCACGGATGCCGGCACGCCGAGCGCAAGCGGCACGCTCAAGCCGCCCTGATCCCCGGCGCGCTGACGCTGGTGACGATGCCGGAGGCCGAGGTCTTCCGGAACGGGACCTCGCTCGGGAAGACGCCGCTGTTCCGGCTGCCGATGCCCGTGGGCGTTCACCTGCTCAAACTGAAGGGACGTGCCCGCAACTTCTGCTGCGCGAAGCTTCCCTCCGCTTCAGATCCCTTCCCGCGCAGCTTCCGCAAGCCTCGAGTCGCGAGCATCACGATCCGTTCAGCGCCGAAATGGCCCCGATCCGCAACGGAAATGCCAAACCCGTGATTGCCGCGTGCTCACCTCTGCGCGTGCCCTTCTGCGCGTGCCCTTCTGCGCGTGCTCTTCTGCGCGTGCTCTTCTGCGCGTGCTCTTCTGCGCGTGCCCTTCGGCCTGCTCGAACCACGGCGTCGCCACCCGGAGCGAGGTCCACTCGCGGAATTCGCAGATCGAACTCTCCCGTTTCACTCCCGCACATGCGTCTCCGAGTCCTGAATCAAGATGCCGGCGTCCACTGTCATCACGGGTGTTCCGCCTCGCCCGGAGCTCGCGGCCGCTCCCGCGTCGAGAGTCTCCGACTCGAGCCACGGCGTGACGTCATGAACGCCGCCGTCAGCGATCTCCTCCACGCCCGCATCCTCCGCCCGAAAGATCTGCTTCATCCCACCATCCGGCAGCATCAGCGGATCCGGGCAGTACTGGAGCCAACCCATCGCGCTCCCGACGATCGTCGCCGCGAAGACGAGCACTCCCAGCAGCATGACCTGCAGCGCGAACTTCGCTGCGGGCTTCATCGCCACTTCACGCCACCGCGGCAGCGACGTGCTGTGACGCCCACCGAGCGAGCCCGAAGATCGTCTCCTGCGGATTCACGCCCAGCGACGTCGGCAGCACGGATCCATCCACGACGAACAGGTTGTCCATGTCGTGGTAGCGCAGCTTCGAATCCACCACGCTGTTCTTCGGATCCTTCCCCATCGAGCAGCCGCCCATCTGGTGCGCGGTGACGACTCGCACGCGGAGCCGCTCCCACTTCGCGTCATCGAGCTTCGCGAGGTCATCCACCGACTTCAGGATCACCGGCTCATTGTGCAGCGACGACACCAGCCGCGCGCCGGCCGCGAACTGCAGCTTCGCCATCTCCTTGCACGCGAACTTGAACGCCTCCCAGTTCGCCTCTCGGAGCGGGTAGTCGATCTTCAACCGCCGCTCCGTCTTGCTGCGAAGCCCCACCGTCCCGCCGTCATCTCCCGGCAGCAGCCCGTCGATCGTGATCGCCAGCATCGCGTTCATGAAGGGCAGGCTCTCCATCAGCTCTTCGTGAGCGGTGCCAATCCCCGGCATCGTCGTCGCGGCGAGCATCGGATGCACC
>JBJMQN010000516.1:0-2773 GCA_045802665.1 Myxococcaceae bacterium
GAACTTCTCGCGCAGCTTCCGGAGCACGTTCGGCGGAACCATGCCCTCCACGCTCCCGCCCAACGACGCGACTTCACGGATGTTCTGGGACGAGATGTAGAAGTTGTCGCCAGACGTCATCATGAAGACCGTCTCGATATCCGGCGCGAGCTTGCGGTTCATGTTCGCCATCATGAACTCGTACTCGAAGTCGGAGACGGCGCGCAGGCCGCGGACGATCACCTTCACGTTCCGGGTTCCGGCGTAGTCCACCAATAGATTTTGAAAGTGATCGACCTCGATCCGATCGCTCTGCACCGCGTCGCGGATGAGCTGCAGGCGCTCGTCCACGGTGAACAGCGGCGTCTTCTTCGGGTTCACCGCGATCGCAACGACGACCTTCTCGAACATCTCGAGGCTGCGGTGGATGATCGACAGGTGCCCGTTCGTCAGCGGATCGAACGACCCCGGGTAGATGGCAACCGGCATGGCGCGCGAGTGTCATCGCGCTCCCACGGCACGTCAATCAGGTTCGCTTGTAGAAGCTGACCATCGTGTCTCCGAAGCGGCGCTGGTCCACCCGGTCGAAGCCGGCGTGCTGCTCGGGCGCCTCTTCGCGCTTGTCGTGCTCGATGACGAAGGTGCCCCCCACGCCCAGGACGTCCGCGCCTTGTAGCTGCTCCAGGCAATCCATCACCACGCGCGCGGCGTACGGCGGATCCGCGAAGACGAGATCGAACTTCTGACCCTTGAGCTGCCCCAGCCCCTTCGCCACCGGCGCCGCGATCACCGTCGATCGATCCGAGAACCCCAGCGCCTCCGCGTTCTCCCGGCACAGCGACAGCGCCTCTCGGTCCTGATCCACCATCACGAGCTTCGTGGCATTTCGCGAGAGCGCCTCCAGCCCCAGCGCGCCGGTGCCCGCGTAGAGATCGAGCACCGTCACCCCGTCCAGCCACTGGCCGAGGATGTTGAAGATGGTCTCGCGCACGCGATCCGCGGTGGGCCTGATCGTCTTCCCGTCTTTCGGCCCGGAGAGCGCCCTGCCCTTCGCGCTGCCCGCGACGATGCGCATCAGTACGCCGCGTCCTCGCCCAGAAACGCGGTGGCAGCCCTCGCAGACCCACGCGAGCCGAGCGCCGAGATGAGCGTCGCCGCCTCCTCATACGAGAACGCCTCGATGCGCACGCGGAGATCATCCTCCACGGCAAGACCTTCGCTCAGCGCGCCCAGCAATTCCGTCCAACTCCGCCCGACCTCCGACGCCCGGTTCTGCAGCGCCTCCAGCGCTCCCTGCGGCAAGGCCGGTGCCACCTTCCGAGCGAACGCCTCCGGCGCATCCCACTTCCGCGCGCCCGCCTCCACGCACGCCTTGATGGTAGCTTTGTCGAGCCCGATCGGATCCTCCAGCGCCAGCTCGGCGCCGTGATCCTTCGCCGCGATCGCGAGCTGAGACACGCGATCCGTCCGCAGCGCGCCGTCATCGATCAACGTGGAGACGTCCGCGCGCAGATACCTCGGCCCTACGCCCACCGCGTTCAACGTCTGCAGGAGCCGAGCGCTGTCCTCCGCGGACGGCGCGCCCGACGGATCCCGGATGATCGAGACCTCCACGGAGAGCTCGCGTTCACGCGCGGGCTGCGACAGCTGCGCGAAGACCTTCGCCGCGGCCGCGAGCTCCAGCGACGATCCGTCCAGCGACACGAGCGAGCACCCCGCCTCGACGTAGCGGAAGATCTGCGCGCTCAGGGTCTCGAGGAAGCGCTCGTCCTCGGTGCGGAGCCGGAACGGTCCTGCCTGAAGGAAGATCGGCCGGGTGTGGGCGATCTCGGCCGCCGCGCGCATCAGCTCGCCGGTGAAGGCGTCCGGCGTGTCGCGTTCGCCAATCGGAAAAGGGCACGCGACACCAATGACCGCGTCCTCGTGGCGTCCGGCGCTCAAGAGGCCAGCGACCGCGGCGCGGGAGAACGCGGGCGCGCAGAGGAGCGCACCGGGGCGGTTCTGGAGCGCTCGCTGCAGGTCGCGCGGGTTCAGCAGCGGCAGCGAAGATCCGCCCAGCCGCATCGCTGCATTCGTGGGCCGAAGCGAGAGGAGCTTTGAGAGGACGTCGTTCAAACGGGCGGCAATCTAATGAACTTCGCCCATGTGCGCGTACGTTTCGCTCTCGATTTGAATGGTGGTGTGATCGATGCCGAAGCGATCGAACAGCTCGTGCTTCACGGCGGTGAGGATCACGTCGTTGTTGCAGACCGTCGGATCAGGCACGACGAGGTGCGCGGACAGCGCGTAGATGCCCGACGAGATGGTCCAGACGTGAAGGTCGTGCACCGCGCTGACGCCGGGCACCTTCACCATGATCTGGCGGACCGCCTCCATGTCGACGTGCGCGGGCACGGCTTCCAGCAGGATGTCCACGGCGTCCTTCATCAACTTCCAGGCGCCGATGACGATCACCACCGAGATGACCGCGGAGATGATCGGGTCCACGATGTACCAGCCGGTGAACCACATGATCACCGCGCCCACGATCACGCCGACGGAGGACAGCGTGTCGCCGAGCACGTGCAGGAACGCGCTCCGCACGTTCAGCGAATGCGAGTTGTGGAGGAACGCGAGCGAACCCAGGTTCGAGACGAGGCCGATGCCCGCGACGATCATCATCGTGCCCAGGTGGATGGGCACCGGATTGCGAAGCCGCGAGTACGCCTCGACGAGGATGTAGATCGTGATCCCGATCAGCAGCACGCCGTTCAACAGCGCCGACAGGATCTCCATCCGGTAGTAGCCGTACGTC
>JBJMQN010000517.1:0-7116 GCA_045802665.1 Myxococcaceae bacterium
GCCGTACGGCGCGTAGAACTGCTCGGCGAAGTCCTCATAGCGATCCGGCAGCGAATACCCCATCCGCAGCGCCGCGACGTCCTGCTGCCAGTAGCCCCACTCCCAGCCGCTGCTGAACTCCACGTACTCCGCGAGCGGCGTCCCGGCCTTCTTCAGCTCGTGAAGATCCAGCCACCGCGATCGGACGTACAGCGGCAGGTAGGAGGGCACGCAGTTGTCGAACGCGACCCAATAGGCGCTCTCGGGGAAGTAGGCGACGCGCTGGTTCGCTCGGATGCGCTCCTGGAGGTAGTCCTTGTGCTCGTTGAAGTCGTTGCTCTCGTACGCCCCGCCCGTGTCCTCGAACAGGTTGTAGAACATCACCGAGTGAACCCACGGGATGATGTGCGGATCCACGTACTTCACGAGGAAGTAATAGATGAACGTCTTGCCGTCGTACGTGACGGTGGTGTTCTTCCCGACGTGCACCGTGGCGGAGAGCTCAACGCCCGGCCGCAATTTCTGACAAGCCGCATAGACGTCGTTCACCCGCGCGATGAAGCGCTCAGGCGTGATGCTCGAGAACTCGCCGAACGACAGGTTCACCACATCGAACGGCAGATCCAGCAGCACCTTCATCCGCGATTCGATCTGCGCCTGCACATCCGGCGGATCATCCGCGGTGTCGATGAGGTCGAACGCCTTTTGAAGATTTGAAGCACCGAACAGCTCCACGTTGATGCCGATCTTCATCCCGCGCGCATGGGCTTCATCGAGGATCTGCTTCACGTGGTCCGCCCACGCGGCAGCAGCGGCGGGATCGCGCTGGATGTTGTCGAGCCCGGCAAACTGCAGGTAGTTGCCGCGGTTCTTCACCACCCAATCCAGGATCGTCCGAGCGCCCTTGAGGTTCTCCTCACCGGGCTCCCAGATGTCGAAGTACGCCTCGATGGGATGCAGCGTGTGCGGACCAATCCCGCGCAGCGTCATCTCCGGCGCGTGGTCTTCGTTGAGGCCGGCCTCGGAGATGAGGTTCAACTTCTCCGGAACATGCGGCCGATACGGGTTCAGGAACCGGAAGCCGTACGCCTCGAGCACGTGCGTGAGTCCGTACTGCGCACCCAGCGCTCCGCCGCCGTGAACGACGTACCGCTCGTCCTTGCTGTCCACGCGGTAGCAGCCATCGCACGCGCCGTCGAACAGCACCGCGACGTTGATGCCCTTCCCGCTTCCGCCTTTCGCATCCGCCGCCGGATCCTTCGACTCCTTCACCTCGATCGCGAACGGAACGTGCGACGCGTAGGAAGTGATGAGCGGCGCGCCGTCCTTCGTCGTGAAGACCGTGAGCGCGGTGCGATCGACGCCTCCGCAGGCGAGCAGCAGCGAAAAAAGAACGAAGAGTATGGAACGCATGCGCGCGGCGTCATACCCGAAACCCCGCCGGGCACCGAATCGGCCATTCTCAGCAGGCGAGAATTCAACCGCGAAGACGCGAGCCCGGCTAGAAAGCGCGGGCATGGCCCTTCAAATCGACGACATCAAGGTGGGAACCGGCGCTGAGGCGGTGTCCGGAAAATCGGTGACGGTGCACTACACGGGCACGCTGACGAACGGGAAGAAGTTCGACTCGTCGAAGGATCACGGCGAGCCCTTCACGTTCAAGCTCGGCGCCGGCATGGTGATTCAAGGCTGGGACCAGGGCGTCGCGGGGATGAAGGTCGGCGGCGTGCGCAAGCTGACGGTTCCGCCGGAGATGGGCTACGGCGCTCGGGGCTTCCCGCCCGTCATCCCGGGAAACTCCACGCTCGTGTTCGAGGTGGAGCTCCTCAAGGTCGGCTGAAAGCACCGCGCGGCGTTCCCGTTCAAGAACGTCCAGGCGACGTGACGGCCCTACGGGCACATCGACGTCGGGCCCACGCAGAACTCGCCGCCGCAGCACTTGTTCGGGAACTGGCACAGGGCGCCCGGGTTGCAGTTGCCCGAAGCGTCGCAGCTGTCCCGGATGGTGCAGCTGTTGCCGTCGTCGCACGAACTGCCCGCTGGAGCCGGCGTGTACTGACAACCGACGCCGGGCGTGCACGTCCCCGGGAAGTTGTAGCAACTGGAGGGCGGCGAGTTGCACTGAGTCGGCCCGCCCGCGTTGCAGTTGCCGGCGCCATCGCACGCATCGCCCGTGGTGCAGAAGTTTCCATCGTCGCAGCCTGAGCCGGCGACCTTCGGCGGGTACTGGCAGGCGCCGCCGCTGCAGAAGCCCGGGTTCTGGTAGCACTGGCCCGGCGGACTGCCGCAGTTCATCTGCGAGCCGCCGTTGCAGGTGCCCGAGCCGTTACACGCATCGCCGACCGTGCACGCGTCCCCGTCGTCGCACCCCGTGCCCGCGCCCTTCGGCGTGTACACGCACTGGCCGGTGCCCGCGTTGAACGTGCCGGCCGTATTCCAGCACTGGGTATTTGGCGGCGTGTTGCACGTCGGATTCGCGCTGCCGGCGCAGACGCCCGAGGCGTTGCAGACATCGTTGAACGTCCCCGCGTTGCCGTCGTTGCATCCGGTTCCGGTGGGCTTCCTGGTGTACGAGCAGCTGCCGGTCACCGAGTCGCACGTTCCAGCTGGCTGGTAGCACTGCGTGTTCGGAGGAGCGTTGCAGGTGACGCTCGGCGCTCCGACGCACGCGCCGTTGCCGTCACACGCATCTGCCGACGTGCACGCGCTGCCATCGTTGCAGCCGCTGCCCGCAGTCTTCGGCGCGTACGAGCAGGCGCCGGTTGCCGCATTGCAGCTTCCCGTCGCCTGGTAGCACTGGCCCGGCGGTGAGGCGCACGTGGTCGTCGTACCGCCGCCGCACACGCCGCTGCCGTCGCACTTCTCGCCGGTGGTGCACGCGTTGCCGTCGTTGCAGACCGTGTTCACAGCCTTCGGCGGATACACGCACTGGAGGCTGGACCCGCTGCACGCGCCGTTCGACTGGAAGCAGCCGTTCGGAGGCGTGTTGCACACCGTCGGCGTTCCACCGCCGCAGACGTTCGCGGTGCAAATCTCTCCCGAGGTGCAGCCGTTCCCGTCGTCGCACGCCTTGCCCGAGCAGTCCGGATCCGCGCAGTCGCTGAGCCCATCGCAGTCGTTGTCACGCAAATCGCCGCACGCCTCGGCCTTCTTCGGGCTCACCAGCGCGTCGTTCGGCGCGCAGTCACACCCATCCCCCACGCCGTCCGAGTCGGTGTCGCGCTGAGCCGGGTCGTAGCTCGCCGGGCAGTCGTCGGTGCCGTCCGGAACGCCGTCGCCATCTCCATCGCCCGGCGCCGGGCACACGCCCTTCACGCACGGAAGCCCCGACGGGCAAGCCACTCCCACGCAGGTGCTGTCCACGCACGCGCCGGAGACGCACGCTTGACCCGACGGACATGGACCCGACGCGCACGAGGTCGGGTAGCAGCTGCCCGCGCCGCACACGCCACCGTCTCCGCAATCGAGCCCCGCACAGCGAACGTCCGTGCACTGGCCGCTCTGGCAGAACTCGCCGGACGGACACTGCTGCGTTGGACAATCTTGCGGCGCGCATTTCCCGTCCGCGCACACATGATCGGGGCTCGCGCAGGTGATGCCGGCGCAGGCAGGCGTCACGCACGCGCCGTTGAAGCAGCTGAAGCCCGGACCGCAGGTCGCCGAACAGGTGGAGGTGGAGATGCAGCTGCCGCCCACGCAGGCGAAGCCGCTCACGCAGGTGATGCCCACGCACGCGGTGGACTGACAGCTGCCGTCGATGCAGGCGAAGAAGTCGGGGCAGAGCGCGCCCACGCACGAGCGCGGCTTGCACTCGCCGGTCTCGATGCAGACCTCGCCCGCCGCACAGGTGACGCCCACGCAGTTGGGCAGCACGCAGCTGCCCTGCGAGCACAGAAAGCCGAACGGACAGGACACCCCCGCGCAGCTCTCCGGGAGACATTGGCCGACCGCGCAGCGCGTGCCCGCGGGACAGACCACGCCCACGCACGCGGACGGCACGCACGAATCGCCCTGGCAGACGGTCCCCGCCGGGCAGCCCGCGGAACATTCGACGCCGGGGTTGAAGCCGGAGTCCTGCTCCGCCGGCAGACATGCTCCGGCGGAGTCGCAGCCTTGAGCGCAGGCGCACTGCCCGGAGTCGGGTGACTTCGAACCGCTCTGGCTGCAGGAGGCGGACAGCAGCACGACGGCGATGATCGCGGGCAGCGAGAGGGCGCGCATGAAGCGGCCACTATCGCCCGCTTGATGTGCGCTGTTCCACAGGGGCAGAGCGCCGGAAATCGCTCCCCCGACAGCGCGCGGAAGCGGGTAGAACCCCGCGCGCCATGCCGAAGATTCGCAAGATCCTGATCGCCAACCGCGGAGTGATTGCGCTGCGCGTGATGCGCACCTGCAAAGAGCTGGGCATCGCCACGGTCGCCGTCTACTCCGAAGCGGACCGGTCCGCGCTCCACGTCCGCAGCGCGGATCAGGCGTTCCTCGTGGGACCGCCGCCCTCCCGCGAGAGCTACCTCGTGCAGGAGCGGATCATCGAGGCCGCGAAGAAGTCCGGCGCGGACGCGATTCACCCGGGCTACGGCTTCCTCTCGGAGAACGCGTCGTTCGTGCGCGCGTGCGAGAAGGCCGGCATCACCTTCATCGGTCCGCCCGCCTCGGCGATGGACGCGATGGGCGAGAAGACGCGGGCCCGCGCGAACATGATCAAGGCAGGCGTCCCGGTGGTCCCGGGCACCGAGTCGCTCAAGACGGTGGAAGAGGCGCGCGCGTTCGCGGACAAAGTCGGCGTGCCGGTGATGCTGAAGGCGGCGGGCGGCGGCGGCGGCAAGGGCATGCGCAAGGTGGAGGACCTGAAGGACTTCGAGTCCGCGTGGCGGTCCGCCAAGAGCGAGGCGATGTCCGCGTTCGGCAACGACGCCGTGTACGTGGAGAAGTTCCTCGACAAGCCGCACCACGTGGAGGTGCAGGTCTTCGGCGACACGCACGGCAACGTGATTCACCTGAACGAACGGGAGTGCTCCGCTCAGCGCCGGCATCAGAAGGTGGTCGAAGAGACGCCGTCGCCCATCCTCACGCCCGAGATGCGGCAGGCGATGGGCGAGGTCGCGGTGAAGGCGGCGAAGGCGGTCAACTACGTCGGCGCGGGGACGATCGAGTTCCTCGTGGACAGCAAGCGCAACTTCTACTTCCTCGAGATGAACACCCGGCTCCAGGTGGAGCACCCGGTGACCGAGTGGGTGACCGGGATCGATCTCGTCGCGTGGCAAATCAAAGTCGCCGAGGGCGAGAAGCTCCCGATGATGAAGCCGCTGCAGCCGCGCGGCCATTCGATCGAAGTCCGCGTCTACGCCGAAGACCCCGCCACCAACTTCATGCCGTCGCCCGGGAAGATTCAGTACCTGCGCGTACCCGGCGGTCCGAACGTGCGCGACGACTCCGGCGTGTATCCCGGCTACGTCGTGCCGAACTTCTACGATCCGATGATCAGCAAGCTCTCCGTCTGGGCGCCCACCAGGCCCGAGGCGATCGCTCGGATGCGAAGAGCGCTCTCCGAATACGTCGTGAAGGGCATCACCACCAACATCCGCTACTTGAAGCACATCATGGAGCACCCCGAGTTCCAGTCCGGCGACTATGACACCAGCTTCCTGCCGCGGAACCACACCGCGCTCCTCGGCACCGAGGATCCGCACCTCACCGAGATGAGCGCCATCGCCTCGGCCGTCTACGCGTATGGGCGCGACGAGAAGAAGAAGGCGTCGCTGCCGAAGTCGTCCGGTGGTACGGGCGGAATGAGCCGTTGGCGCGCGCACGCGCTGCCGTCGAGGAGGCGCTGATGCGTTACTTCGCGAAGCTGAAGGGGCAGAAGGAGCCGTCGCCCGTCGAGATCGAGCCGCTCGGCGCGGGGAAGTTCGCGGTCAGCTATCAGGGCAAGCGCCACGAGGTGGACGCGCTCACGCTGGAGCACGGCGCGGTGAGCATGATCATCGACGGCGAGTCGTTCGGCGTGGAGTTCGATGAGGCCGGCGAAGAGGTCGCGGTGCTCGTGCGCGGCCACATCACCCGCGTGGACATCGCCAACGAACGGCAGCTCCGCATGCGCGCAGCGTCCGCGCAGTTCTCCGTCGAGGGCAAGCAGATCATCACCGCGCCGATGCCGGGCAAAGTCGTGAAGGTGCTGGTGAAGGTTGGGGACGAGGTGAAGGAAGGTCAGGGCCTCGTCGTCGTGGAAGCGATGAAGATGGAGAATGAGCTGAAGAGCCCGAAGGCGGGCAAGGTCACCGAGCTCCACTGCAAGGAAGGTCAGGCGGTGGAGAACATGGCGAAGCTCGTCGCCGTCGAATAGCGGCAAAAAAGAAGCGGAGCTGGCCACTCCTCCCGCCAGCTCCGCTCGAGCGGCGGTCCACTGGGGGCAGCTCCGTTCCGCTCATTACAGATGTAATTCTGCAGGAGCGTTCACGCTGAAACTCGGCGGGCGGCTCGACGTGCGGGCCGGGTGGCAGACGCTCAGACGTGCTGGGCGTGTGCGTCGGCCTCCGCGCCAGTTGGCGGCCCCTCCGGTGGCTTGACCATTGGCGCGGCGTACTTGCCCACGAGCCCCAGCATCTCGTCGAGATCGAAGGGCTTCTGCAGATACGCCGCGACCGACATCGCGTCCGCGCGCTCTCGGAGCCGCGTGTCGCCAGACATCACCACGACGGGCACGTCCTTCAGGTTCGGCACCGCGAGCTGCGCGGCCCGGAACTGCAGCCCGTCCATGTCCGGCATCATCAAATCCAGCAGCACGAGAGCTGGCGGCTCGCTCAGCGCGCCCGCCACGCGCAGCGCGTCCGTCCCGCTTCCCGCCGTCGCCACGCCGTAGTTTTCGATCTCCAGCAGGTCGCGCACGAGCCCGCGAATCTCGGTGTCGTCGTCCACGACGAGCACGCGCCCCCGCTTCCTCTTGATGGGTTCTGTCATGTCCGCCCTCCTCTATTGATGGATGCAGCCGTGGGCATCGGCGAGCACGGCATTTCGACCACGAACGTGGAACCCTGCTGAGGCTGACTGCTCACCGAGACCGTCCCGCCGAGCGCATTCACGATCTTCCGCACGATGAACAGCCCGAGCCCCAGCCCGCCGTAGTTTCGCGAAGAGACC
>JBJMQN010000518.1:0-10105 GCA_045802665.1 Myxococcaceae bacterium
GAGGAACGGCTCGCGATGGGGCTCAGGTTGTCTACGGGTGTAGACATCGAAAAGGTCTGCGCTCAGTTTGGTGAATCGTTCGAAGCGCGTCGCGCGAAGGTTGATCAGTTCGTGCGAGACGGTTTCGCCGAGTGGAGCGAGGGCCGCCTGCGCCTGACGCCCAGAGGGATGAATGTCCACAGTGAGATCGCCGCGCGGTTGATCTGAGCTTACGGCGTTGCGGCGTGCTCTGGCGGGCTCACTTCCGACGAGTCCGCCTCGTGCACAGACGCCATCGTGAACGCTGCCTGAGCGTCATGGACCGGACTACAATCCGCGGTCCATGAATGCCGTTGCCGACACCGCGTTCCTCGTCGCCGCGTTTCGGGCCCAGGAATCGTCTCGCCCCGACGCTTTGTTCCACGACCCGCTCGCTGCGCGCCTCGCAGGTGAGACCGGGCGCGCGATGCTCGAGAAGGTCGCTCATCTCGGCGGGGCGGCGGGTTGGAGCACCATTCTTCGAACGGTTGTGATCGATCGGTTCATCGAACAGGCAATCGCGCAGGGCACCCAGACCATCGTCAATCTCGGCGCGGGCCTGGACAGCCGGCCCTACCGCATGGCCGTACCGCCTTCGCTCACGTGGATCGAAGTCGATCAGGCGCCCGTCATCGCGCACAAGAACGAGGTCCTGGCGAATGAAACCGCGCGCTGTCGCCTCGAGCGGGTCGCCGTCGATCTCCTGGATGGCGCCGCACGCAGGGAGCTGCTGTCGCGAGTGTCCAAAGGCCCATCGCCCGTGCTGGTCCTCGCCGAGGGCGTCCTGCCCTACCTCGATGAGAACGAGGTCGCCGGAATCCTCGACGAGCTCCGTGGCCATGACGCGTTTCAGAGCCTGATCGTCGACTACTTCTGCGCGGCCCTCATGCGTGCACGGAATGCGATGCCTGGCGGGCGGCGGCTCACCGCTGTGCCGATGAAATTCGCGCCGGACGACTGGCACGGGTTCTTCGCGGCGCACGGCTGGAAAGTGAAGGAGATGGGCGATCTGGCGGCGGAAGGCGAGCGCTGCGGAAGACCCTACGTCGTGCCCGAGGCAATGCGGGCGATGGCGCAACAGCGAACGGACACCTCGCAGGAAAAGCCACGCGGCACGTTCGCCGCCTACGCGCTGATGGAACGGGTCTGACCGCCTGCAGAGGACGTCTCTGCGCTACCGCACTGGCGCAAAACCCTTCGGCTCCTCGGCACCGTCACGACGGTCATGGCGCGTGATCTGGGAAATCCGCACGCGGGTGGCCGGACGACATGGCGCTGCTCCTGCTAGCTTCGCTCGCCGGATGTCGACCTACATGCTGTGGATCGTCCTGAGCTCCGTGTTCCGGAGCCCGGTGCTCGCTGGCGCGGCGATCATCATCGGCGGTTTCGTGTTCGAGCAGGTCGCGGTGGGCGTGCTGCCGAGCCCGCTGCGCTGGTGGCGCCGACGGAGCCGCATCTCGCGTCTCGAACATTCGCTCCTCGTGAACCCGAACGACCGGCGCGCGCGGTTCGAGCTCGCGCAGTCGTACGTCGACTCCCGCCGCTACCAGAAGGCCGTCGACATGCTGAAGCCGAACCTCGAGGCCGGCGACGATGATCCGCACACGCTCTTCGTGATGGGCGTTGCGTGTCTCGGCGCGGGGCACGCTCAGCAGGGCGAGACGTTCCTCGAGGCGGCGGAGGCACAGGATCCGGACTTCCGGATGGGCGAGATCGATCTCGAACGCGGCCGCTTCCGCATCGAACGCAAGGACTACAAAGGCGCCGTCGCCGTGCTGGAGAAATTCTGCAAACGGCGGTCATCCAGCGTGGAGGGGCAATACCTCCTCGCGAAAGCGGTGGAGCTCTCCGGTGACGATGCGAGCGCGGCACTTCGGCGCGAAGAAGCGTGGAAGCAATACGTCACGTCGCCGGGTTTTCAGCGGAAGCGCGAGAGGCTGTGGGCATGGCGCGCTCGGCCATCGCGGCCGCTGATGTACGGGACGCTGGCGCTGCTGGGGTTCCTCGCGTTCTTCAAGTTCGCGTATCCGGTGATCCGTTCGCAGGCGCATGACGCTCGTTCCGCGTACGACCAGACGCAGATGCGGAACACGGGCGGTAACGACGACTCCGAGTAGGCCGCTGCGGGCGGATCGAGCTCCTGGCGGCAACGACGACTCGGAGTAGACGTCGCCGGACGCTCGCGCTCGACGCTCTCGCCACGCAACGATCTACTTCTTCTCCACCAACAGCTCGCGCGTCTGAACGAGATCCACTTCGCCCGCGAACGTGGAGAACGCGTCGTATTCCTTCGGCTGGATGCGGGCCATCTCGACCTTCACGAGCTCGTCCACGCTGTACACGTTCCCCTCCAGCTTCTCGCGCCGCAGGTACATCCCCGCCGGGCCCTTCGTCTGCACCTCCGGGGTGACGTCCTTCATCGTGAAACCGTCCGGGAGCTTCAGCGAGACGACGGTGTGATTCTCCTCGGTCGACTCGATGTACAGCGGCGTCTTCCGCGAGCCGATCTGCACGTAGCGCCGTCCGAGCTGCGCCGGGAACGTCAGCGGCTGCAGCACGAGCTTGTCGTTCTCCACCCGTGCGAAGCGCGGCGCTCGGAAGTCGTAGCTGACGATCAACGGCGCCCCGACCTCCTTCTCGCTCACCACCTTCAGGTTCGACAGATCCGCGCCGCCGAAGTACCGCGACAGCGCCTGCTGCAGCGCCTGGCTCCGTTGATCCGGCGGAATCGAGTCCAGCGCCTCCGCGAGCTGCGCCGCTTCGAAGCCCTGATACGTCTCCTCGCCGGAACCGCTCAGCGTCCCGTCCGGATCCAGCTTGAGCGTGAGTTTCACCAGCTTGCCCTTCGGTGACTCGGCCACCGGCGGCGTCTTCACGTGCTCGAGCGGAAGACCCGGCTCGGGGAACAGGTACGCCTCCCTCCCGTTCGCGGCCTGCTCTGGCAGCTCACCGTACGGCGCGAAGCGGATCAGCGGATCCAACCAGATCTGTTTCTCCGGCAGATCCACGCGCAGACACACGTACGGCAGCAGCGACTCGTTGGGGAACTTGAACGGCGCCGGATCCGCCGCGAACGTCCGCACCGCCACGAGGCGCGAGGTGATCCCCACCGCCTTGAGCGCAGCCTTCAGCAGCATGAGCCGGCTTCCGCGATCCTGCGCGAGCGAGCTCGCCGCCGAGTTCTGCAAGCCCGTGTCGCGTCCGGACAGCCGCTTCATCACCGCGGCGTAGAGCGCCTTCACCGCGTCCTCGCCCTTCTTGTCCGCGACCGAAAGCCTGGCGAACTGCTCGACCTCGAAGGTGATCGCCGCGCGGTCCAGCGAGTCGTCCGCGTAGCCGGTCACCATTCCGTCCTGCCCCGTTTCGCCCGCGCCCACCGTCACCAGCGGCAGGAATTCGGTGCCCGAAGGCGGCCCGTCCGGCTCGGGGATGTACGGCGGCACTCGACGCTCTTCGTGGCGGAAGACCTCTTCGTTGCCTTCGATTTTCGGCTGCGGCGCGGTGGTGTTGTGCGCCTCGACGCTCATGCCGGTGCCCTTGGGCGCAGCGACGACGTACGTGGACCAGTTGTTCGGCTGATTGGCGATCTGAAAGTAGAAGCTCGCGGACACGAAGCCCGGATCCGCTGGGCCGCGCGATGGGTGCGCGAGGAGAAACTCGTACTCGATGTAGTCGCCCACCTGAACGCCAGGGAGGCTGATGGTCTCCTTGTGCTCGAAGGTCTCCGGCTCCAGCGTCGTGCCGTCGGCTTTCAGCGTGCGCAGCTGCAGCACGGCCGCCCCCGCGGGGATGCTCACCTCCGCGATGTCGGAGACGCCGGACTGATCCAGCGCCTTCTGGATGATGTGGATGCGATCCACCTGCGAGCCGTCCGGATACGCGCGCACCGCCGCGGCATCGAGGATGTACGCCGAGGTCGCGTCCTCCTCCCCGCGGGCGGTCTCGTACGCGGCGAGCGCCGTCTTCGTGGAGATGGCAAGATCGTCCAATAGCTCCTTGCCGGTCTTCGCGCGCTCCACCTGGCGGCGAAGCGGCAGATCAGAGCCGTCGATGAGCAGCGCCTGCTCGCGAGCAGCGAGCGCGTCCTTCGTCTTGCCGGCGAGCTCGTCCACATCACCGAGCTTCTTCAGCACCGTCACGTTCCTCGGCCAGACGGCGGAGAGCGCCTTCAGCTCCCCGATCGCGGCGTCCCACTTCTTCTGCGAGACGAACGCGTTCACCAGCGAGATCCGGTTCTGCACGTGGTTCGGATCCTTCAGCACCTGCGCCTGATACGCGCGCGCCTGACCTTCGAGATCTCCGCGCACGCGAGCGTGCTCAGCGCGCCGTGCATCCTGTCCCGGGCAACGCTCCTGCTCGCCGAGCAACTTATCGGACTGCTCCACCGCGTCCCGGCGCCGAGCCAGGTCGTAGCGGAGCGAGAGCGCCTCACACAGTCCGGGCTGCAGCTGCAGCGCCTCCTGCGCGTTCAGGTCCGCCTGCGAATCCACACCGAGCCCGAGCTGCACCCGCGCGAGCAAGAGCGGCACCTGAAAGCCGACGGGCGTAAACGCGCCGCGCGCCTGCTGTGCGTACTCGGACGCGTCGAGGAAGCGGCCATCGTCGAGCGCGAGGTTCGCTCGGGCGAGCAGCGCCTCGACGTCCTTGGGATCCTTATCCAACGCTGTCTCCAGATCCCGCGCCGCCCGGCCACGCGCGACTTTCGCCGGCACGGTGCGGTCCGCGAGGTTCGCGTCCGCTCGCAGAGAGAGAACCATCGACGAGCTCAGCTCTTTGGGCAGCCCTTCGAGGAGCCGCCGCGCACCGTCGCGATCGCGTCCAAGCCCATCGCGCACCGCGACGAAATTCGCGAGCTCGTCACCAGCCTCGTCTGACAGCGCGGCCGCGTAGTCCGCCGCATCCGGATACACCGCGGCGGTGTTTTCAGAGAGCTGCGCGCCCGCCCACGAAGGCGGAGCGCCCTTCGCGGGAGAGAACGTGATCGACGACGGACGCCCATCCGCGCGCGCGAGCGTGACGGAGATGTCTCCCGCTCGATCGTCCTTCATCAACTTCACGAGCACCCGGTGCTTTCCCGGAGCGAGCTCCACGGCCTTCGTCGACACGGTGGACTCGGGGCGTTCGAAGCTGCGCCGTTCGAACAGCATCGTTCCGTCGAGGTAGAGCTTGTGCGCCGCGGAGGTCACGCTGCGAACGACGTAGGTCCCCGGCTCCTTCACGTCCGCGTCCACTGCGAGCACGAAGCCGTCCGCGAGATCGCTCTCTTCGCCCGCGAGCGACAGCCGCCCGGTGGGAACGTCGATCGCACGCACCGGCATCTCGCCGAACGCGCCTTTCACTTTCTCCGCCAGCGCGCCGCTCTGCTCGGGCTCGGTCTTCTCGTCGAAGGACAGGATGCTGTACGGCGCGAGCGGCCCCACGAGGCTCCACCGCTGCGGCATCCCCAGCTCGGCGAGCCACTTCGATTGTCCGTCGAGATCTCCTCTGCTGGAGAGCACCGTCGCTATGGCTGAGCGAAGCAGAATCGCCGCGTCTCCCACCGCGCCCTTCGAGAGCGCAGCCGTCGCTCGCTGCACGATGAGATCGTCCAGCGCGGACGAGGTGCCGGTCATGTCCAGCGCGTAGCGAGCCGCCGTCGCGCAGAGTGGATGCGTGGGCGCGCGGTCACAGAGATCGAGCGCGATGATCAGTCCGCGCTCTGGATGCGCATCTCTTCGCGAGAGCAGGAGCTGCCCGTAGAGCGCCCAGGGATCCGCCGCGTCTTTGCCGATCGCCGCGTCGAACCGCTGCCGAGCGGCAGCGACATCTCCGGTCACCAGCAGCGCGTGATAACCGGCGAACGCGAGCGTCCTCGCCGTCGCGTTCGGATCATTCGCCTGCGCCGCGGAGCTCTCGAGGACTTCATTCGGAGCGCGGACCCGTTTGGGACAGCCGGTGACGAAAACGAGAAGTACGAGAGCGGCGGCGCGGACGACCTTCTGCATAGAAGGCCGCGAGCCTTAGCACGCCGCTACTTGTGATGCGTCGTCTTCCCGGTGTCTTTGACCACCTTGATCGCGCGATCGACGACACTCTTGGCGGTCGTCTTGCTCGAAGCGGTGCGCACCGTGGTCGTGGTGGTCTTGGAGGAGGTCTTCTTCTCCGGCGTCTTCGTCACCGGCTGCTTCTTCTCCACGACTTCGGGCTCTTTCTGCGCGACCTGCTCGACGACGGGCGTCTGCTGCTGCTGGGCGACGCCGGGCGCTTCCTTCTCGACTTCGAAGTGCACCGCGCTGAACTTGCAGGCCGCTTCGATGCAACCGAGCTGCGCGATGGGCATCCGGCCGAAGTGCTTCTTCCAGTCGCGGCCGAGGCTGACCGGCTCGGCGATCTGCCGCTTGTCCTTGCCCGAGCCCATGAACGCGCGCGCCTCGCCCTGACGATCGATGCTGATCGAGAGCTGCATCACCTTCGTCGAAACCGGGCCGATCATCGCGCCGCGCTTCTCCGCGAGCGCCCATTCGAACGAGACCGGCTGACCGGTTCCGGAGGCGATCAGCGCGAGGTAGCGGCCGGTGTCGCCGGTGAGGATGAGCGCCGTCTTCGGCTCCGGGCCGTAGCCCAGCACGATGCGCTTGATGGTGGACTTGAGATCGTCCGGCGGAGGCGGGCTGACCACGTCCGCGCTGATCGTCACTGCGCGTCCGTCGAACTCGGAGATGTCCAGCTTCGCGCGGCCGACGAGCGCATCGGACGACGGCTGGTCCCAGATGATGGTGCCGCCCTCGACGCGCAGTTGGCGACCGTACGGCACCACCGGTACCGTGTCGGGTCCGTTGCCGAGGAGGAGATCGCGCTGCGTGTCCGAATTTTCGAGGCGGGCCGACGTGGAGATCGCGGACTTCGCCGGCAGCTCGGACGCGATCGCCGCGCCGGGCAGCTCGATGTTCACGTGCTTGAGCTGGCTGCGGATGACGGCGGTGACGATCACCGCGCTCGCCGCGACGAGGATGAGCGCCGCCACTGCGCGGAGCGTATTGCGAACGGTCCGCTGAACAGCCAACCCCAGGCGCGCGGCCTTCGAGACCTTGCGCGGGATGAGCGAGGTGGTGATCGGCACCATCGGCTCGAGCGCGGCGATGAGATCGTTCATCGTCTGAAAACGATCTGACGGCGCGGGCTTCAGGCAGCGGTCGACGATCGCGTCCAGCCGCTTGTCGAGCCCTTCCTTCTTGATCGAAGGCGGCGTGAACGTGCCCACCGGAAGCTCACCCGTGAGCAGCTCATAGAGGATGATGCCGGTCGCGTAGATGTCCGCGCGGCCGTCCGCGTTTTTCGCGTCCACGCGCTGCTCGGGCGCCATGTACGAGGCGGTGCCCATCGCGACGTGCGTCTCGGTGAGGTTGAAGCGTTCGGGTCCGCCCTGATCAGCGGTGAAGGACGCGAGCCCGAAGTCGGAGACCTTGCTGATCCCGCCGGCCTGCTCGTCGAAGAGGATGTTCTCCGGCTTCAGGTCGCGGTGAATGATCCCCTTGCTGTGCGCGTAGTCGATGGCGCGGCAGATGTCGTAGGTGATCTTCAGAGCGCGGGCAGTGCTGAAGTCCGGCGCGCGCATCACTTCGCGGAGCGACGGCCCGTCCACGAACTCCATCACCAGATAGTAGGTGTCGTCAGTGCGTCCCTTGTCGACGATGGAGACGATGTGCGGGTGCTGAAGCGCGGCGAGCGCGGCCGCTTCTTTTTCGAAGCGCGTCACGAACTGGGCGTCTTTGGCGAGCTCGCTGGAGAGGAGCTTGATGGCGACGGTGCGGGAGAGCGAGAGCTGCTTCGCCTTGTGCACTTCCCCCATTCCGCCCTTGCCCACGAGGGTTTCGAGGCGGTAGCCGGGGATCAGATCTTCGCGCTTCGGGCGGCTGATGGCAGTGGATTCGGTGGTCATCGAGCGAGCGACAAAGCGGCGACGGGGAAGCGCGAACGCTAATGAAACCGGACTGCGTTAGACAACCGCTGAAGTAGGTGGAGAACCGCATTTACAGACGCACGCTCGGCCGCTTTGCAAGCACACCTTGAACCGCACCACTGCACAACGACAGCTCCAGTCCCTCCACCGCGAGCTCGACGCATGTAAGGCGTGCACCGGCATGATCGGTCCGGTCGTGCACGGGCCTGCTGTGATGAGCCGGATCTTTCTGCTCGGTCAGGCGCCGGGACCGCACGAAGGAAAGTTCATGCGGCCGTTCGCGTGGACCGCCGGCAAGACGCTCTTCCGCTGGTTTCACGACGCGCTGGGCGTGGACGAAGAGACGTTCCGCAAGAAGATCTACATGGCCGCGGTGGCGCGCTGCTTTCCGGGGAAGGCGAAGGGCGGCGGAGATCGGAAACCGGATCTGGACGAGATCGCGAGCTGCAAACCGTTTCTGGAGCGGGAGATCGCGATCCTGAAACCGAAGCTGTTGTTGCCGGTGGGGACGCTCGCGATCGAGCAGGTGCTCGGAGAGAAGTTGCCGCTCGCGGAGCTCGTGGGGAAGCAGCTGCAGCTGCGGTACCACGGTCACGAGATGGACTGCATCTGTCTGCCGCATCCGTCGGGTGCGAGCACGTGGCATCGGATGGAGCCGGGCATCAGTCTCTTGAAGAAGGCGCTCGCGCTGGTGCGGCAACATCCGGAGGTTCAGAAGGCGTTTCGATAGAGCATTGCGCGAAGACATCGCGACGAAACACAGCCCTTGAATAACTTAATGAACGTTCGTTAAGTTTTTCGTCTCGATGGGTCGACCACGAAAAGAGGCAGGCGGGGACACGCGGGAGAAGATCCTCCGCGTCGCGCTGGAGCAGTTCGCGCAGAACTCGTTTCACGGCACCTCGATGCGAGAGGTGGCGAAGGCGGTGGGCGTGCGCGAGAGCGCGCTGTACCACCACTTCGAATCCAAGGACGCGATCCTCGCCGCGCTGGTCGAACGGCACGGCCCCGGACGCGCGCTGGTGCTCGCGCACTTCGATCACTTCGAGCTCCTGCACCAGGGCCTCCAGCCGTACCTCTTGCTGATGACCAGGCAGCTGTTCGACATCTGGTACGAGCCCACCGACGTCCAGTTCGCGCGGGTGATGATCTCCGAGGGACTCCGCAAAGGGCTCCCTGACAAAAGCCCGCCGCGGCAGGCGCTGCTCAAGGCGCACGCGCAGGTGAAGGAGATCTTCGAGAGCCTGATCCGCGAACGCGTCATCCGGAAGGGCAACCCGGACGCCTACGTCGCGGAGTTCATGGGCCCGCTGCTCATGCTCCGGATGTTCCACCAGCTGCTCAAGACGAAGCCCACGCCGCGAGCGGAGCTGGATCCGCTGCTCGAGGCGCACGTCGAGAACTTCTGGCGGATGGTCGGCCCGCCCCGTTGAACGAACGTTCACTCAGTTTCCAGAGCTCCCCATGTTCCAGCTCCTCAAGCTCGCGGCGCGAAACCTCCGGCGGAACCGACGGCGGACGGCGATCACGCTCGTCGCGCTCGTGTTCGGCGTGATGGTGATGGTGGGCCTGCGCGGGTTCATCAACGGGATGCAGAACATGATCGTGGAGAACCTGGTCTACGGGCAGGCCGGCGCAATCCAGATCCACAAGCAGGGGTATTTCGAGAACGTCCTCTCGTCGCCGCTGACCCTGGACATGCCGGACGGCCCCGACGTGCGGAAGAAGATCCTCGCGGTGAAGGGCGTCACCGCGGTGGCGCCGCGCATTCAGTTCGGCGCGATGCTCTCGCTCCCGGACAAGCCGCTGCCTGAAGGCGTGCAGCGGGAGCTCACCGAGGCGGAGAAGGGGAAGACCTCGTTCTTCCTGGCGACCGGCATCGATCCGGAAGAAGAGATGAAGGTCGTGCCGCGCCGCGCGACCTGGCTCAAGTCCGGCGGACAGATGTTCTCCTCGGCGAACGCGGACGAGATGGTGCTCAATGCGGACTTCGCCTCAGGGATGGACGCGAAGGTGCAACCGAAGGAATCACGTCCGCCGGACGTCTCGCAGTGGCCGGCCCTGCTCGCAGCGGATCGCGACGGGTCACTCAACGGCGCGAACGTGACTGTGGGTGGCCTCCTGCTCTCAGTGACGCCCGGAGATCGC
>JBJMQN010000519.1:0-6901 GCA_045802665.1 Myxococcaceae bacterium
AGCAACGAAACCGTCGGCGTCACCTCCGCGCGCGGGCCCAGCTCCGCTCCGGCGCGGCTGCTCAAATCCGCGCCCACGCTCACGCGCGTCGACGGCACCGCGGACGCGACCAGCGCGATGATCACCACCGCGCCGAATGCCACGGGCTACTCCACCACCACGATGTCGGACGAGCGCAGCCGGAATCCCGCGCCCTTTCCTTCCGCACGGCTGATCAGCGCGTAGTCGAAGCGGATGCGCTCGGGCGGCTCGGCGGGCTTTACTTTTCGCAGGACGTAGATCCCATCATCGTGCGCGAAGTTGTTGAGCCCGCCCGCCGACGCCAACGCCTGCAGCACGCCCGCGCCCGGCTCCAGCGGATAGACGCCCGGCCTCGTGACCTCGCCCATCACCGACACGTTGAACGGGCGCATCTCCTCCAGCGTGACCGTGACGACCGGGCTCGAGAGGAACGGCTTCAGCTTCTCCGTCAGCAGCGCCGCGAGCTCCTCCGGCGTGCGCGATGAGACCTCCACGTCCTGCACGCCGGGCAGGCTGATCTTTCCGTCGGTCCGCACGCGCGTCTTCGCGCTGGAGAGCTCGTCGTGGCCAAGAACTTTCACGGAGATGACGTCCCCCGGCGCGAGCGCGTAGCCGCTCAGCTCTTCGGGTTCCGGAAAGCTGTCCACCCAGGTGTAGCGGCCGTGCGCGCAGAAGCACTGGCTCAGCAACACTGCCGCGAGGAGAAGGCGCTTCATATTCACAGCCCCTCCGGCTTCCCGACGATCACGTTCCGCCCGAGCAGCTCACGCGCATTGCGCAAGAACTCCTTCGTATCGAACGGCTTGATCATCACCACGTTCGCGCCAGCCTCTTCGGCGAACGCTCGGTCAGTGGGCAGTGACTTGCCGGTCATCATCAGGATCGGCGTCGAGCCCAGCTCAGACGAGGCGCGCACGTAGTCGCACACCTCGTAGCCGGAGCCTTCAGACAGCACGAGATCCGTGCAGATGAGG
Organism: Myxococcaceae bacterium; assembly: GCA_045802665.1. GTDB lineage: Bacteria > Myxococcota > Myxococcia > Myxococcales > Myxococcaceae > JBJMQN01. Next base: position 996 of record JBJMQN010000519.1, read on the forward strand.
TTCGGCTTCACCTTCGAGATGATGTTCTTCGCGCTGCGGCCATCCGACGCCAGGTGCACCTCGAAGCCCTGTTGCTCGAGCAGCTCCCGGAGTTGTTCACCCAGCTCGGGATGGTCCTCCACGACCATGATGATCGGCTTGTCCGCCATCTGCTCCCGCCCCAATCGTTGGCCGGAAGGTAGGCACCCGCGCCGAAGCGACAATCTCGTGCCGCCAATCAGAGATGGCGCGGCGCCGGATAATGAACAGCGCCCTAGCTCGCGCCGCGACCGGTGACGACGACCGGTACGGTCTGCAACACCAGCGAGAGGTCGCGGCCCAGAGACCAGTGATCGATGTACTGCATGTCCATCTTCATCCACTCGTCGAAGGTGATCTGGTTGCGGCCTGAGACCTGCCAGATGCAGGTGAGACCGGGACGAACGGAGAGGCGTCGCCGCTGCCACGGCTCGTACTGCACCACTTCCTTCGGCACCGGCGGACGCGGCCCCACGATGCTCATCTCACCGCGCAGCACGTTGATGATCTGCGGCAGCTCGTCGATGGAATACTTCCGGATGAACCGACCGACCGCCGTCACGCGCGGATCATTCTTCATCTTGAAGACGGGCCCGCGCTGCTCATTCATTGCCGCGAGCTGATCCTTCATCGCGTCCGCGTTCACCACCATCGAGCGGAACTTGAGCATGTTGAACGGCCGCCCATGCAGACCGATGCGCTGCTGCTTGAAGAAGATTGGCCCGCGCGAAGTGAGCTTCACGAGCAGCGCGACCGTGAGCAGCAGCGGCGAGAGCAGCACGAGCGCGGCGGTGCTCACGATCATGTCGAAGAGCCGCTTGAGCGCTTCTTCGTACGGGTTCGACCGGACGTGAACGAAGTGCAGGTAGCCGTCGTGCGTCGCCTGAGGATCGGCCGGACGCGCTCTCGTGAATCGGCAGTGAAACGCAGGCACCGCGAACGGCATGCCGTAGCGCTCACACGTCTCGACCGCGGACTGAACCTCGCGAACGTGGCGTGGCGCGTTGGTAGCGATGAACACCTCGTTCACCGGGTGGAGCTCGAGGATCCGCGCCAGCTCGGTGGAGTTGCCGATCACGCGTTGACGAATCGATTCGGGAGCGACCTCGTCCTGCAGGCGCACGTAGCCGATGACGCGGCGCCGCGGATGACGAAGCGTCTCGATGTCTTCTCCGGTGTGACGCGCGAGCGGACCGGTGCCGACGATCAACACCTCATCCAGCGGTTGCTCGCGCCGAGCGAGACCCCGAAACACGAGCACGCGAGGCAGCACGACCAACGCCCACAGCGCGGCCGCGAACTTCGCGAGGTGCGAAAGTCCGAACGCGGGAACCAGCTCGTTCATGAGCGCCGCCAGCAGCAGCTCGCCGGCGACCATCAGCGAGAGCATCGCCGCGTCGTCGATCGCGAGCCGCTTGGCCCACGGATCGTAGAACCGAAGTGCGAAGCTCCCGAAGGCCCAGAGCGCGACGGCGATCAGCGGGCTCGCGAAGTTGGAGGCAGCGGCGCCACGGCCGAAGAACACGACGGCGATGACCACCGCCGCCAGGTCCCACAGAAGATTCGCCCGCGACGCCGAGCGCGGTGCGATCCGTGACAGCACCTTCATGTCCGCCCCTCCCCCGCCAACCCCGACAGCGAGCCAATGTGTGTGGCTCCTACCCGGTCGGCAAGGGTGCGCCTGATCCGACACGAGCCGGACTGTCCGTGGAGCAGGCGGGAGAGCAGCCGCTGATCTGCTCTCGCTTGCCGTACGGGGAAGGAAGGCAGGCCGCGCAGAGGTTCAGGTTCGGACATGCGCCCCGTACTCACGTCGCTCGCCGTGCTTGCTCTGATTTCAGCGGCGGGCTGCGGATCACGCGCGCATCAGACGACGCCGGTCGCCGACGACAGCGCGAGCTCGACGGATCAGGCGGTGCGCAATCCGCCTATGGACGCGAGCGCAGATCCTGATCAGCCGGATCAGCAAGCGCATGTGCAACCTGATCAGGACGCTGGCGTCACCCTCTCATCCTGTCCCGCGGCGCAGCTGCTTCATTCACTCGGAAAGAGCCGTCTGCTCTTCGGCGCGAAGATGTCGGACGCGTACGCGAATACGGCGAGCTGGGACCTCCGCTACATCTATCTCGCTGGCACCATCTCCGACGGCGCGAACGTCTGCGCGGCGTGCGGAAGCTGCACGTCCGACGGAGTGACGTGCTCGAACGAGGGGCCGGGATGTGGATGGTGGGGCTGCTGGCAGGACGCGGCGATCGCTCCGGGACAGCATCTGCGGAGCTTCCTCGCGAAGGCGAAGGCGGCGAATCAGCTTCCGCTCGTGAGCTACTACACCTTCTTCAACACGAGCGGCCTCGCTGAAGGTCCCGGCGAGCTCGCCTCCGCGACGAACGTCCAGCGCATGTCGCGCTACTTCGCGGACTACCGCTTCGCGTTGCAGCAGATCGGCTCCGCTGTCGCCTTCGTCCACCTCGAGCCGGATCTCTGGGGCTACGCCGAGCAGCTCAATCCGGACCCGAGCAAGATCCCCGTCGCGGTATCGACCGGCAATCCCACCGACTGCCCGAGCGATCCGAATACTTTTTCCGGCTTCGGTCGCTGCATGGTGGCGATGGCGCGCAAGTACGCACCGAACGCGAAGGTGGGCCTGCAGGCCTCCGGCTGGGGCAGCGGTACGGACGTGATCTTCAACCGCACGCCGGGGCTCGACGTGACTTCGTTAGGCACGGGCACCGCCAACTTCCTCGCATCGAGCGGCGGACGCGAAGCGGACTTCGTCGTGCTGGAGACGAGCTGGGACGCGGCCTGGTACGACACGCAGGGCGTCAATCGCTGGCTGGACGCGACGAACCAGACGCTGCCCAACTTCCATCAGCTGCTCACGTGGGCGAGCGCGGTCACCGCAACTCTGAACAAGCCCGCGATGTTCTGGCAGACGCCGGTGGGAAACCTCGCGCTCCCGAACGTGAGCGGTGCGTGGAAGGACAACCGCGTCGACTACTTCTTCGATCATCCGGACGAGCTCGCGAAGGCGGGCGTCTTCGGCGCGGTGTTCGGCTCCGGCGGCGACGGGATGACCGAGCCGGAGAATGATCAGGGAAACCTTCGCAGCCGCTTCAACGGCTATCTCGCGAAGGGCGGGGAGGCGCCGTGTCCGTGATCCATCGACAGATTCGTTCAGATCGTTGAGTTGCTGACCGCGCACCCTGCCTTCACCGTTGCCGAGCCACGCACCACTGACCACCGTCCCCACCGGAGGGGGCAATGGGAGTGTGGGATCTTCTGCTGAGCATCGCGGCGCTGCCGTTGACGGTGGCGACGACCTATCTCGCGATGCTCGCGCTGTTCTCGCGCAAGGGCTCACAGACGCAGCCGGTGAAAGCCGCGCGAACGCGCTTCGATGTGATCGTGCCCGCGCACGACGAGGCGTCCGGCATCGCGCGCACCGTTCGGAATCTCCGATCGTTGGACTACCCGGCGAATCGCTTCCGGGTGATCGTCGTCGCGGACAACTGCACCGATGACACCGCGAAGCTCGCGCAGGAAGCCGGCGCGATCGTCTGGGAGCGGAGCTCGGCGAATCGCGGCAAGGGGTTCGCGCTGTCCTTCGCGTATCAGCGTTCGGCCGAAGAGCGCTTCGCGGATGCGGTGGTGGTCATCGACGCCGACACCGAGGCCTCCCCGAACCTCCTGCGAGCGTTCGATCGACGAATCTCCTCGGGCGCGAAAGCGATTCAGGCCTACGACGGCGTGCTCAACGCGCGCGCCAACTGGCGGACGCAGCTTCTGTCACTCGGCTTCGCGCTGGTGCATGCGGTGCGTTCCTCCGCGCGAGAGACGATGTCGCTCTCAGCGGGCTTGCACGGCAACGGCATGTGCTTCACGCACGCGCTGATCAAATCGCATCCGCACGACGCGTTCTCCATCGTGGAAGATCTCGAATACGGCGTGCGGCTGGCGAAGGCGGGCATCCGCGTTGAATACGCGGCCGAATGCTCTGTGCTCGCGGAGATGCCCACCGGTGAGAAGGCGTCGCGGTCGCAGCGTCAGCGCTGGGAGCAGGGGCGAAGGGCGCTTGCTAAAGCGCACGGCTGGCCACTTCTGCGCGAAGGGCTCACGAGGAAGAACGGGCTGCTCGTCGACACCGGACTGGATCTCCTGATTCCTCCGCTTTCCACACTGGTCCTCGCAGCGATCGCGGGGCTCGTGTTGTCCCTCGCGTTCACCCGCGAAGGCCTCGCGGTCTGGCTGTACGCGCTCAACGTCACATCGCTCTTCTTCTACGTGCTCCGCGGCTGGCACCTCTCCGGGCTCGGCGCGCGCGGGCTGCTCGCGTTGGCGTACGCGCCCGTCTACGTCGTCTGGAAAGTGCTCCTGCGCTTCCGACCGGCGCCGCGGAAAGGTGAGTGGGTCCGGACCGCTCGCGCGAGCTCGGTGGAGTCCGCATGAAACTCCAGACGCCACGCATCAGCGTCATCGTCGCGACGTACAACCGCCCGCGCGCGCTGCGAAGGCTTCTTCAGGATCTCTCGCGCCAACGCCTGACCAACTTCGAAGTGCGAGTGGTCGACGATGGCTCCGCTGAATCAGTGGAGCCGATCGCGCGCGAGTTCGGCGTCTTTCTGCAGCGGCAGCAGAACCAGGGCGCGGCTTCGGCCCGTCATGCCGGAGCGATCGCCGCGAGAGGAGACATCCTCGTCTTCGTCGACGACGACATGGAGCTTGGGCCGGACTTTCTCGCGGCTCACGCGGCGGTGCATGAACGGCAAGATCGGGCGGTGGTGATTGGCCGGATCGACTCCGCATCCGCCGAGAAACTTCCCATCTTCGAGCGATGGCACGCTGAGCAGATCGAGCGCCTCGCCCACGACTTCACGACCGGCGCGCGCCGGCCCACCGGCAACGACTTCTACACGGGCAACGCCTCCGTCCGCCGAGCGGACTACTTCGCCGTCGGCGGCTTCGACGTGTCGCTTGGACATTCAGAGGATTCGGAGCTCGGGCTGCGGTTGGAAAAAGCGGGCTGCGAGCTCGTGTTCAGCAATGACGCGCGCGTCGTCCACCACTCCGAACACGCTGATCCGGAGCGGTTCCTGGAGCGCGCGTTCAAGTACGGCCGCTACGACACGAAGATCTCCCGGAAACATCCTGAGCTCGCGCACGCGGATCCGTGGCGATTCGCAACCACGCTTCATCCGGCGCTGTCACCGCTGCTGTTCGCGGCGATCGCGAATCCCACGAATACAGCCGTGATCTCGAAGCTGGCGCTGCGGTGCGCGTCACTGCTGGATCGCACGCCGCTCAAGAAGCTCGCCATCAAGGGAACCACCGTCGCGTTCGCGGTTCAGTACTTCCGCGGCATACGCGCCGAGGTCGAATCGATCGGCTCCGCCGCGTACGCATTCGCGCGCTACCAACTCCGCAGATCTCAGCCCGTCTCTGACTTTGTACACGGCCTCGAAGCGGATCACGCGCTCATGAGACGGGCGGAGGCCCGGTACGGCCATCACAATCCGTCACAGGGCAAGCTGTTGAGGGATGCGGTGGAACGCATCGGCCTGCAGCAGCTCGTCCTTCTGCGAGCGACGCGGCTGTTCCATTCAGCCGGCTTCCCGCTCGCGGCGAAGATCACTGCGCGGCTCTCACGTCACCTCTATGGCAGCGATGTGCATTGGGAAGCCTCGCTCGCGCCGGGCGTGATGCTGGTTCACGGCTTCGGGCTCGCGATCAGCCACTCCGCGAAGATTGGCCCGGGCTGCGTGCTCTTCCACAACGTGACGCTGGGGATGGGCCGCGACGCGACGACAGGCGAGACCGGTGCGCCGACGTTGGAGGCGAACGTGAGCGTCGGCCCGGGCGCGAGCCTCGTGGGGCCCATCATCGTGGGCGCG
>JBJMQN010000520.1:0-5440 GCA_045802665.1 Myxococcaceae bacterium
GAGATGTTGATCGGTAAGAATTATCGGCGCGCTGATCAGGCGCGAACAGGCGCCACGTCCACCCGGACGGGCGGCATGCTGAAGCGCTTCTCCACGGCGGCGTAGAGCACCGCGCTCGGGATCAGCGTCGCCGCATAGCAGAGCGGCATCAGCATCCAGAACACCCACGGGTTCGGCGCCGAATGGCCCAGCAGCTTGAGCCCCACCGCCGCCAGCGCCTTCAGCGCGAGCCCGTGCATCAGGTAGTACGAGTAGCTCATGTTCCCGAGCGCCCGCAGCGGCGTGATGGAGCAGATCTTCCCGAGCACCGTCCCCGGCCGGAACGCGACGAACACCGCGACCCCGAACGCGAAGAACAGCCACACCGTGCGCAGGATGAACGCGTTGCCGGTGGAGGAGCTCTCGCAGAGGAGAATGATCACCCACGAGATCGGAAGCCCCGCGACCGCGAGGAGGTTCATCGGAATGTGCAGCTTCCGCTCAGAGCGGGAGACTTCGACGCTGCGGAAGGCGTCCACCGCCTCGAAGGCGAGGATGCCGGCCACGAACATGACCAGTTGCACGCGTCCACCACCGAGCCACGCGAAGGCGGTCAGGGCGACGGCCAGCGCGCTCATCACGGCGATGCGCTGAGCACGCGTGCGTTCGCGAAGCTTCAGCGCTCCGACGAACACCGGGAGCGCCACGTAGAAGAACATCTCGTAGCTCAGCGACCACGCGACGGTGATCATCGGCGTGATGTCGAAGATGCCGGGCAACAGCAGCGCGTTCGCCGCGATGTAGAGCGCGGTCTGGAAGCCGCCCGCGGGCAACTTGCTCTCATTCGGAAGACAGAACGAGAGCGCCAGGTAGAACGCGAGCATCACCAGAAACACCGGATAGATGCGGCGAATGCGGCGGAACAGGAAGGTCCCCAGCGCGAACTGGCGCGCCTTCAGGATCGACCCGTAGATGATGTAGCCGCTCAGGACGAAGAAGAGATCGACGCCGGCTCGCCCGACTCCTGGAAGCCACGCAGCGACCGACACGTGCGACCGCGCGATGAGCGGCTGAAAGCACGAGAAGTAGTGAACGAAGAAGACCAGCGTGACAGCGACTCCGCGGACCCCCTCCATCGGCAGAATCCGGCTGGGATTCTTCAAGTCGAAAACATCCCCCAACCGCGCGCCGATCCCCGCCATCGCCCCCAACCTTTCACGCCAATGGCGTCACGCCAGCAGCGCGGTTCGGAACATCAGGATTGACCCGAATTCGCGCAACCGCCGACGCCAATGAAAGCGGCCCGTCCGTCCGATGCCGGATGTCGCTTTAGGCCCGGGGCCCATCGGCCTAAGCTGCGCGCCGCTCGATGCCCGCCCTCGAAACCTTTGGCCGCTACCAACTGCTCCGAAAGCTCGCGACCGGAGGGATGGGCGAGGTCTATCTCGCTCGGCAGAAGGGCCCGTCGGGGTTCGAGAAGCTATTGGTGGTGAAGCGGATCCTCCCGCATCTGTCGGAGGAGGACGAGTTCATCCAGATGTTCTTCGACGAGGCGCGCATCGCCGCGCACCTCAATCACCCGAACATCGCGCAGATCTTCGATCTCGGTGAGGTGGACGGCAGCTACTACATCGCCATGGAGTACGTGGCGGGCGAGTCCGTCCGCTCCGTGAACACGCGAGCGATGGCGGTGAAGGGCCGGATTCCGCTCGGGCTCACGTGCCGGATTTTCGCGGACGCCGCGGCCGGGCTCGACTTCGCGCATCAGGCGAAGAGTCCGTCTGGGTCTGCGCTGGAGCTCATCCACCGCGACGTGTCTCCACAGAATGTGCTCGTTGGCTACAACGGCGCGGTGAAGGTGATCGACTTCGGCGTGGCGAAGGCGGCGAACAAGCTGTCCAACACCGCGACCGGAACCGTGAAGGGCAAGTACGCGTACATGTCTCCGGAGCAGGCGCGCGGAGAGGATCTCGACGGACGGTCCGACTTGTACGGTCTTGCAACCGTGTTCTGGGAGACGCTCACCGGGCAGCGGCTGTGGAAGCGCGAGAACGAGGTCTCCACGATGAAGGCCGTCGTGAAGGAGAAGGCGCCTCCACCCTCCTCCGTCGTGCCGGAGCTCCCGAAGAAGCTGGACGAGATTCTGCTCAAGGCGCTCAGCAAGAAGCGCACGGAGCGCTACGAGTCCTGCGGCGAGTTTCAGCTCGCGCTGGAAGACTTCGTCGTCGAGGAGCGGCTGCCCGCCACGAACAAGCACCTCGCCGCGCTGATGCAGGAGCTCTTCGACGAGGAGATCGACGCGCTGGCGATTGAATCGACCGGCGTGCACCTGGCGCCGCCGAAGCCGGTGACCGGATCGATTCGGCCCACCGGTTCGAAGGCGAAGGCCGCGGCCGCTGAGGCCACCGCCGCGAAGGAGCCTTCGAAGGGCACCGGCTCGAAGTCCTCGAAGAAGAAGTGAACGCGCGGAAGAAACAGAGGGCGGAGCAGCGGGCCGCCGCCGCGCAACAGCAGACGACTGACGGGGCCAGGCAGCCGGCCGGTGCGAAGCCCCCGGCGCGCCCGCGATCGCGAAGACTCCGCGGCATCGTCGGCTTCGTGATCAGCGCGTACTTCTGCTCGCTGTTCGTGCCGCAGGGGCTGTGCTCGGTGCGCGCGGACGGCTTCTACGATGGAAAAGCGGAGACGGAGTTCGCGCTCGCGGACGTGGTGGCGAAGCGCGTCCAGCAGGGCGTGACGCCCGGGATGCTCAACACCGGCAGCGAGCACTTCAACGGCGAGTGGGCGCTGGTCACGAACCAGATGGCGGTGCTCGGGCTGGGACAGGTGATCCTCGCGCATCCGTCCGCGCAGGAGCGTTACCTCCCCGCGATCCGTGCGGCCGTCGCGAGCATGCTGGAGCCGGGCTCGCGCGAGTTCGGGACGAAGGAGTGGAAGGAGGATGGCTTCGCTCCGGAGGTGCTGGACGGTCCGCACGGCCACGTCTACCTGGGCTACCTCGACATGGCGCTGTCGATGCAGCGGCTCGTGGATCCGGAGATGTCCACCGCGGATGCGGAGCTGAACGACCGGCTGACTGCCGCGCTCGAGCGCCGGATCGATCAGTCTCCCTACGGCCTCATCGAGACGTTCCCCGGCGTCACGTTTCCGGCGGATGTGGCCACCGCCATCGGCGCGATTGCCCTGCACGCCCGCGCACTGAAACAGCCGCGACCTCCGATCATCGCGAAGTGGGTGCGCGAGATGGAGCGCTTCCGGGACAGCAACGGCCTGCTCCCGCAGACGGCGAATCCGGACACGGGCAAGGCGACGTCGCCGGCGCGCGGCTCGGGAAATGCGCTCTGCGTGTACCTGATCGCGTATGCGGATGAGGGGCTGGCGAACTCGCTGACGGACGCGCTCTTTGCTCACGCGCGCGCCAGCTTCTACGGCTTCGAAGGATTCCTGGAGTACCCATCGGGGAACGCGGGCCGGGCCGACATGGACTCGGGACCGGTCATTATGGGCGTGGGCGTCTCCGCGACCGGCTTCGGCCTCGCGGCGTACCGGCTGTTCAGCTCGCGCGAGCAGTTCACGAAGCTCTACCGGACCGCCTACCTCTTCGGCGCGCCCGGCTCGCACGGCGGAGGCTGGAGCTACCTCGTGGGCGAAGGGCTCGGCGACGCGATCCTGCTCGCGATGATGACCGCGGGCCCCGAGGTCGTGACCTTTCGCAAGGGCTGGAACGGATGAGGCGCGCGATCATCTCGCTGCTGACGCCGCTGCTCTTCGTGGTGCTGCACGAGCTGCTGCAGTGGCTGCTGTTCACCACGAAGCTCGTCGCGGACGTCGTCGGCTCCGGAAGAATTGGCTACGGCGCGGTGCTGGCGCTGCTCGTCTTCTACGCGCTGCGGCTGTTCTGCATGTTCCTGGTGCCGGGCTGGATCCTGCTCGTGCTCATCCGGCTCATCGCGCAGCTCCGAGCGAAGTGGCTCGGGCTGCCCGATGAAAACGCGACCACCTGAAACGCCGTGCGTCAGATCGGCATGAAGATCTTGAGGCCCGTGCGGCTGCGGTTGCCCGCCATCGTGTCGCGCTCGATGAAGTCGCTGCAGGAGGAGTGGCCGTCGCCGGTGGTGATCGCCGTGTGTCCGTAGATGCGGCCGGCCGGCGTCGAGGTGTGCTCCCAGGTGAGGATGAGGCCCGGGGTGCGGAGCGCCTGCGAGAGCGGGATGTTGATCTGCTTGAAGCGGCTCCGCGGCAGGTTGTTGTCGATCTGGTTGCCGTTTCCGTAGACCGCGAGGCCCGTCGCGTTGCGGATCGCGCGGCTGACGCCGGTGGCGCAGAGGCCGTGGCTCACGTAGCCGCCCATGCTCATCGCCGCCGCCCGCCCCGCCGCGGCGAGCCGCTGCATCGTCGCTCTCGCGCCGCCATGGACGCTGCCCGAGCCGCCCGAACGCGTGGAGTGGTGCGGGTTGTAGCGGTAGCCCAGCGCGCGCCAGGTGTTCGGACCGACGACGCCGTCCACCGCGAGGTTGCGGCTCCGCTGGAAGTGCTCCACCGCGGCCTTCGTCTTCGGGCCGAAGTCGCCATCCACCGCGAGGTGCGCGCCGCGCTTGTTGAGCGCGCGCTGAAGGACCATGACCGCCTTGCCCTTCGCGCCCTTCTGAACGAGGGGCTCTTTCGGAGCGGCGGCTTTCGCGGTGGGACGGTGAGCTGCGGCGGCGTGGACGGTCATGGCGCTTCCCCTTGAAGTGCTGAGAACGAAGAAATTCTCGCTCTCAGTTCGTGGGAAGTTGTCGCCCCAAAGTGACCCTGAGCACTGAAGGCCACAGCTGAGACAGGCGCGCGCACCTCTCGGCGCAGCGCGTCGATCGGAGATTCAGGCGGTTGGGGTCAGGGATGCGCGAGGTACGGCTTCGCCGCCCCGGAGTTGGTCCCGAGATCGTGCGAATACAAAATCCACGGCACGCCAGAAGGATCGATGGCGATCGCCTTCCCGAAATTTGCTGACACGGAACAGTCGACGGTTTCGACCTGCCAGGTCCCGCCGGGCGCTTTCTGCGCGTGACGGAGCGCGAGTTTTCGAGACGGCAGGTTGACCTGGTAGAGCACGTGCAAGACGCCCGAGGCCGAGATCGCAAGCTCCGGAGCGGCGGCGGTCTGGTACCCCGAGTACGTTTCCGCCGCTTCCACCTGTCCGCCCGGAAGCGTGGCGTGCTCAATCAACAAGGTGAACTGCCCCCCCACCGCGCCGATCGATTCGTACGTGACGTGTGCTTGCGATTGCGGATCGAAGAGGACGCGAGGGTTGAACGATTGCGCCGCACCGCCGAGGCCTACCGGGGCCTCCGCGGAGATCCCGCCGTCAGAATGCGCGCTGCAGCTGATGCCATTCTGATCTCTCCAACACACCGCCGTTTTTCCGTCGTCCGAAAGAGCGATGTCCGCGGCGCTCAATCCAATCACGCCGTTCAGCAGC